>NZ_JBKGGX010000024.1:0-88763 GCF_052041925.1 Pseudomonas sp. SMN5 | reverse complement strand
CAGGCTGTAGTAGCGGTAGGCGACCAGGTAGATGGCCACGGCTGCGACGACGATCCAGAGAGCGTTGATGGCTTCGCCGCGGCGCAGGGCCACGACACTCAACGCACAGGCTCCCAGAACAGCCACGGCAAACCAGGCGAGGTGTTTAACCAGACGGGTTGTCATTGCATGTCTCCTGCCGATATCCAGTGGATTGCGGCGATTGTTTTTATAGTGTGCCCCGGCTATTCGGAGCCGGCCCAATATCCCTGCAAGCCGTCAATAAATAAATCCGTAGTACTACGTAGATGCCCGGTGCGGACTCCCCTGTGGGAGCGAGCTTGCTCGCGATGAGGCCCTGTCCGTCAACATCAGCGGCGACTGATCGGACGCCATCGCGAGCAAGCTCGCTCCCACAGGGGTTAATGGGCGTCTACAGATTCAGTGTCTGTCCCCACAGGTTTCCCTCTCCTATCCGGCGGCCGGTTTGACATATGATGCCAAGCATCGACCTCTCCCCCGCGAGTCCGGACAGGAGTACCCATGTTGCTCAAACACAAAATCGTCGCCCTGGGGATCCTGCCCCTGGTCCTGGCGATCGCGGTGATCTGCGCGTTGGTGATTTCCCTCAACCGCCAATTGGGGGATCAGCAAGCGCAATTGATCGAAGACAGCATCCTGGCGAGCAAGCGCGCCGAGTTGAAGAACTATGTCGAGATGGCGCAGAGCCTGATCGCCCCGCTGTATAACGATGGTAAGGGTGACGAGCGGGCGCAGCAGCAGGTATTGGAAGAACTGCGCAAGCTCAGCTTCGGCATCAACGGTTATTTCTTCGTGTACGACCGCCAGGGTCGCAGCCTGATGCACGCGCGCCAGTCGGAACTGGTGGGCCAGTACCTCTGGGATATGAAGGATCCCCATGGCTTGCCGGTCATCCAGGCCCTGATCAAAAGCGCCGAGTCCGGCGAAGGTTTCCAGCGCTATGCCTGGAACAAGCCCTCCTCCGGCCAGGTTACCGACAAACTGGCCTATGTGGTGATGCTGGAGCGATGGGGCTGGATGCTCGGCACCGGGATTTACCTGGAGGATGTCGAACGCGCCACCCAACAAGCTCGCGACGAAGTGGCCCAGGGCATCCACACCACCATGTTGGCGATTGCCGCCGTCGCCCTGGTGGCGGTGCTGCTGGTGTTCGCCGGCGGCATGACCCTCAACGTCAGCGAACATCGCCTGGCCGACAAGAAACTCCAGCGCTTGAACCAGCGCATTGTCAGCTTGCAGGAAGAAGAGCGCTCGCGGGTGTCTCGCGAGCTTCACGACGGCATCAGCCAGTTGCTGGTGTCGATAAAATTCCAGTTCGAACTCGCCAGCCACGTCCTTGAAAATGGTCAGGAGAACGGCCTGGGGATCCTGAAGAACGCCACGGACCGACTGGGCGAAGCCATCGGCGAGATCCGCAGCATTTCCCACGACCTGCGCTCTTCCCTGCTCGACACCCTGGGCCTGCCCGCTGCCATCGGCCAGCTCGCCAGCGAGTTCCAGCAGCGTAGCGGACTCGAAGTGTCCTACCGCAGCAACGAGTTCGATTGTCGCCTGGAGAATGGCGCGCCGGTCTCGCTGTTTCGCATTGCCCAGGAGGCGCTGACCAACATCGAACGGCATGCCGGGGCGAAAAGCGTTGGCATCACCCTGTTCGGCTCCGCCCAGTCCCTGCGCCTGACCGTGGTGGATGACGGCATGGGGTTCAACGTCCCGCAGGTCGAACGCGGCCATAGCGGCATTGGCCTGCGCAATATCCGCGAACGGGTCGAGCATTTCGGCGGTAGGCTGGAAGTAAGCTCGGTACCGGGACGCAGCGAACTGGACATTCTGCTGCCGATGAACATGTCTGCGACGCAAAGTTGATGCCCCGCCCACCCAATACGAGTACCTGCCGATGAACCTGCCTGCCGTGATCCGCGTCGCACTGGTCGACGACCACTCCCTGGTCCGCGACGGCATCAGGGCCCTGTTGTCCGTGATGCCGCAACTGGACGTGGTAGGCGAAGCCGAGAGCGGTGCGCAAGCGATCGACATGGTCGGGCGCTGCCAGCCGGACCTGCTGCTGATGGACATCAGCCTCAAGGACATGAACGGTCTGGAACTGACCCGGCTGCTGGGTAAGCAATACCCCAGCCTCAAGATCCTGATCCTGAGCATGTACGACAATCACGAATACGTGAGCGAGTCGGTGCGCTCCGGCGCCAGTGGCTACGTCCTGAAGAACGCCCCGTCGCGGGAAATCATCGCGGCCATCGAGGCCATCATCGGCGGCGGCACCTTCTACAGCGCCGAAATCGCCCAGCGCCTGGCCAGCGACACCACCAGCGATAACGAACTGACACCCCGCGAGAGCCAGGTGCTGGCCAAGATGGTCCAGGGACTGAACAACAAGGAAATGGCCCGCGAGCTGGACATCAGCGTGCGCACCGTCGAAACCCACCGCCTGAGTATTCGCCGCAAGCTCAACATCGATAAGCCGGCGGCGCTGGCGAAATACGCGATCGACCATGGGCTGATTTCTCGTTAGCCCAGGCCGGCCACGGCCTTTGTGGCGAGGGAGCTTGCTCCCGCTGGGCTGCGTAGCGGCCCAGGGCTCTGACGATTGCTGCGCAATCGAGCGGGAGCAAGCTCCCTCGCCACAGGGTCGCGTACCTCGCGATGCTCCGGTGACAGCCCCCGCCGCGTTTTACTACACTGCCCCGCTCCCCTCCTTTGCTCGCGAGCCGTCCACGCCATGAAAAAAACAACAAGCACAATGACGATCTTCGGCCTGATGGCGCTCTGCGGCAGCGCCTTGGCCGAGCCTGCGGCCTCGCACCTGGACCAGGTGCTGCAACGCGGCGAGCTGCGGGTGTGCACCACCGGCGACTACAAGCCCTACACCTACAAGACCGATACCGGAGAGTACGAAGGGATCGACATCGACATGGCCCGCTCGCTGGCGACCAGTCTCGGCGTCAAGGTGCAATGGGTGCAGACCACCTGGAAAACCTTGATGCCGGACATGCTCGCGGAAAAAATGCGACATCGGCATGGGCGGGGTTTCGGTGACCCTGGAGCGTCAGAAGAAAGCATATTTCAGCAACACCCTTGACGTGGACGGCAAGATCCCGCTGGTGCGCTGTGAGGACCAGGCGCGCTACCAGACCATCGAGCAGATCAACCAGCCTTCGGTGCGCCTGGTAGAACCGGCCGGCGGCACCAACGAAGCCTTCGTGCGGGCCTTCCTGCCCAAGGGCCAGCTGGCCTTCCATGACAACGTGACCATCTTCCAGGAACTGCTGGACAAGAAAGCCGACGTCATGATCACCGATGCGTCGGAAGCGCTCTACCAGCAGAAACTCAAGCCAGGCCTGTGCGCCGTCAACCCCACCCACTACCTGCAATACGGTGAGAAGGCCTACCTGCTGCCCCGTGACGACCATACCTGGAAAATGTACGTCGACCAGTGGCTGCACTTGAGCAAGGCCAATGGCAGTTACCAGAAGGTGATTGCGCAGTGGCTGGCGGTGCCTGCGGCTCAGTGACTGCTTGCTGATGCAATGACACCTGTGGGAGCGAGCCTGCTCGCGATAGCGGGGCTTCAGCCGGCATCAATGCGACTGACCTGACGCTATCGCGAGCAGGCTCGCTCCCACAGACGGCCTCATTGATCCAGGCATTTGTATCGCTCTGTATAACAACTGCGAATTGATACGAAACATTGATTTCAGGCCCTTGCGGCACACATCACCGATACACCCGGGCGTTTAACTGTGCACACCGGACAGCAGCGAGCCAAGCGCTGGCGCCGGCCACTCAATTAACGCAAGGAGAATCATCATGTCCAACATCTCGAAACTGTCTTCCCTGGCAATCGCCCTGGCATTGGTTGGCGGCATCGGCCTGTCCAGCATCGCTTCTGCGAAGGTCGTGACGGCCTTGACCCAGAACCAGCTTGAACAGCAGTTGGCCGAAGGCGGCTCCGATCGACTGATCGAAAACCGTGTGGCCGAAGGCGGCTCCGACCGACTGATCGAGAACCGCGTCGCCGAGGGCGGCTCCGACCGGCTGATCGAAAACCGCGTCGCCGAGGGCGGCTCCGACCGACTGATCGAAAACCGTGTGGCCGAAGGCGGCTCCGACCGACTGATCGAGAACCGCGTCGCCGAGGGCGGCTCCGACCGACTGATCGAAAACCGTGTGGCCGAGGGCGGCGCCGATCGGTTGCAGGAGCTGCGTGAGCGCAACTCGGCAGCGGTGGTGTAGGACCATGCCGGGCACGGCCCGCGCTGACCATTCACCAAGAAGCACAAATGCAGGTGTCGGGCCACGCTCCTGGACACCTGCCGATGCTCGGGCGGCGCGTACGTGTCCCGCGAACAATCCCCCATTGTGGGAGCGAGCCTGCTCGCGATAAGGCCCTACCCAGCGACCTCATGCGCCGGATCGGCGTCCGCCGCCCCCGGCTCTAACACCTTCGTATAGCGCGTTAATACCCAGACATGTCGCCACTGACCTTATGTAGAAGTGTCGGATCGCAGGGCCGCGAATACCATCGTCCCTAGCGAACCGAAACTGGATCGGCTGATGCGCCGCACTTTTTCGGCACTTCGCAACACGGTCACGCTGAAACAGTTGAACAATTCAACGTATCGATTCTTGTCTTCGGGAGCTCATCATGAAACAGCATATTCTGGTTGTTGGCGCCGGCTTCGGTGGCGTCTGGAGCGCATTGAGCGCGGCCCGCCTGCTGGACCGGCACGAGCGCAATGACATACAGATCAGTGTCCTCGCCCCGCAGGCGGAGTTGCGCATACGCCCGCGCTTCTACGAGCCGGACGTCCACACCATGAAGGCGTCGCTGGACGCATTGTTCGACGTCGTGGGCATCCAGTTCGTCCAAGGTTTTGCAGACAGTATCGACACAACGTCTAAGCAAGTCGGCTACCACGACGCCTCCGGCGCCCGGGGTACGTTGAGCTACGATCGCCTGGTCCTCGCCGCTGGCAGCCAACTGATGCGCCCGGCGCTCAACGGCATAAGCGAGCACACCTTCGATGTCGACGAAATCGAACAGGCAACGCGTCTCGAGACGCATATCAAATCCCTGAAGAACCTGCCCGACAGCCCGGCCCGCAACACCGTGGTGGTGGCCGGCGGCGGCTTCACCGGAATCGAAACCGCCACTGAAATGCCCGCCCGCTTGCGCGCCGTGCTGGGCGAGAACGCCAACATCCGGGTCATCGTGGTCGATCGCGGCCCGCAAATCGGCGCCTCGCTGGGCGAAGGTATTCGTCCGTCGCTTATCGAAGCGTCCGATCACCTGGGGATCGAGTGGATTCTCAACGCCTCGGTCGATTCGGTGGATGCCGGCGGCGTCACGCTCTCGGACGGTCAGCGCATCGAATCGAACACGGTGATCTGGACCGTCGGTTTCCAAGCCAGCCCGCTGACCCAGCAAGTGCTCGGCACTCGGGATCGTCAGGGCCGCTTGCATGTGGACGGCAATCTCAGGGTATTGGGCCAGAACGACATCTTCGCCGCCGGTGACGTGGCTTATGCCGCCACCGATACCTTGGGCAACTTCGCCGCCATGTCCTGCCAACACGCCATTGCCCTCGGACGCTACGCCGGCAACAACGTGGCCGCCGACCTGCTGGGCGTGGCACCGACCGCCTACAGCCAGCCCAAGTATGTGACGTGCCTGGACCTGGGCGCCTGGGGCGCGGTGTACACCGAAGGCTGGGATCGCCAGCTCAAGCTGGTGGGACAGGAAGCCAAGGAGCTCAAGTCCCAGATCAACTCGGTGTGGATCTACCCGCCCGCCGCCGATCGTGCGACAGCCCTGGCAGCGGCCGACCCCTCGATCCCGGTCGCCTGATCTGCACGCTCCATCCCGGCCAGTCTTCTCCTTTCTGAGCCGGCTTTTCCCGGACGCCCACCACTGTCATTTCGGCGGGCGTTTTTTTTGCCTGCCCCTATGCACCGCAAGCGTCACCAGCCGACGGTCGCCGACAGCAGCCACGGCGTGCCTGCCCTCTCCTGTTCGACTTGACTATGGCTAATTTCAGTCCAGTAACGACACAATCCGCGGTTCGATCCCTGCCGCATTCACCTCCAGCAACGCCAGCGTCACCGGCAGCTTGAACCGGCGACGTCCGGCGCTGCCGGGATTCAGATAGAGCCGCTCCTCGCGCCATTCGATTTTCGGCTGATGCGAATGTCCGGTAATCACCACCTTCACGCTCGGGTCGAGCAGCGCCGGCACATCCGCGATGTCGTGCACCAGCAGCACGGGCCAGCCACAGAGCTCGAATCGCAGGTGCTCGGCCACGGACGCGGCCCAATCGGCTCCTGCATCATTGTTGCCGACCACCACAGACAGCGGGGCAACGGCCGCAAGCTGATCGAGGATATCCGGGCTGCCGATGTCACCGGCGTGGATGATCCGCTCACAGCCTTCAAGCGCCGCAAGCGCTTGCGGGCGCAGCAAACCGTGAGTATCGGAAATAACGCCAACTTTCATGTAGTCTCCTTGGTCAATCACTAGGGCCGACCGGATCCGCGACCGGAGAGCGTTCTCTCCCACGGAATATTGCGCCAGGTTTGAATAAGATAAGCTGCGCACCCATTAGTGCGCAGACAGAACAGTCGTAAAGGAAATGTAAATGCTTGGACGCAAACGGCCGGAGCCCATGCTGCAAAGCTCCGATGAAGCCTTCTCCCCCCAGGCTGTGCGCACTGGAGCGGCGCTGCGGCTGACGGTGAGCTTCATGCTGGTGGTGGTCATCGCCTTCCTGGCCGTCGAAGGCTGGCGGACCTGGCGCGATTACCGTGCTGCCTTCGCCTCGGCCCGCGATTCGGTGACCAACCTGGCGCGGGCGACGGCGCAGCACGCCGAAGATACCATTCGCCAGGTAGACGTGGTGACCGCGGCCCTCAGCGAGCGCGTGGAAGGCGATGGCCTGCGCAACATGGACATCCCGCGCATTCACAAACTGCTGGTGCAGCAATCGGCCATCATGCCGCAGTTGCACGGGTTGTTTATCTACGGTCCCGACGGTGAATGGGTGGTCACTGACAAGGAAGTGACCCCGGAAATGGCGAACAACGCCGACCGCGACTACTTCCAGTACCACCGAACCCACGAGGATCGCAACGTGCGGATCGGCGAGGTGATCAGAAGCCGCTCCACCAACGACCTGATCATTCCGATCTCCCGGCGCCTGAACAATCCCGACGGCTCGTTCGCCGGCGTCATGCTGGGCACGGTCAAGGTCAGCTATTTCGTCGACTACTACGGCGACTTCAAGATCGACGACAAGGGCGCCCTGGTCCTCGCCACACGCAGCGGGACCATCCTGGTGCGCCGGCCGTTCGTGGCCTCGGTGGTGGGCAAGAGCCTGCTCAACAGTGTGATCTTCAAGAATTTCCTGCCCACCTCGAACCAGGGCGTCGCCGAGGCCAGGGCGGTGATCGACGACACCGAACGCCTGTACGGCTACCGGGCCCTGACCACCTACCCACTGGTGGTGGAAGCCGGCCTGTCTCGCGAATCGATTATCGCGCCCTGGCGTCGCGACCTGCTCAAGACCGGCATCGTGCTGGTGTTCCTGATCACCATACTCGTCGGTTTCGGGCTCATTGTCCTGAGCCAGCTGCGCTACCGGATGACCATGGAGAAGCAGATCCGCAGCGCCCACGAGACCATGCGCGATATGGCCCTGACCGACAGCCTGACCGGCCTGGGCAACCGCCGCCGGTTGGACATTGCCCTGGCCGATCAGATTCGCCTGGCCAGGCGCCAGGGTTCTTCTCTTGCATTGATCATGCTCGATGTCGACTACTTCAAGCGCTACAACGACAGATACGGTCACGCTGCGGGGGATGAATGCCTTCGGGCGATCGCAGGGGCGATCCAGCAGACGATCAAGCGCCCGGGAGATCTGGCGGTCAGGTACGGCGGTGAAGAATTCACCGTGTTGCTGCCCAACACGGATAACTCCGGGGCGGCCCAGGTCGCGCAGCAGATCCTGGAATCCGTCCGTGCCCTGAACATCGAGCACGCCGACCATCCATTGGGCATGGTCACTGCCAGCGCGGGCATCACCACCAGCCAGCCGGCCGCCGAAGAGGTCACGCCGGCGATGCTGATCAAGGCCGCCGACGCCTTCTTGTACCTGGCCAAGAACACCGGCCGAAACCGTTGGTGCAGCGCCGGACTGACGCCGCAATAGTCGCCGTGCATCGGTCCGCAGCGCGCAAAACCAAGTCTGCAGGTGCCTGTCGGGCGCCTGGCGGCTACAATGCGCGCTTCGACCGTGACCAGCCTGACTAAAAAACCAATGTCCTTGCCCAAACATCACCTGGAACTGCTCAGCCCCGCCCGCGACGTGACCATTGCCCGCGAGGCCATCCTGCATGGCGCCGACGCCGTGTACATCGGGGGCCCGAGTTTCGGCGCACGACACAACGCCTGCAACGAGGTGAGCGATATTGCCCGGCTGGTGGAGTTCGCCCATCGCTACCACGCCCGCGTCTTCACCACGATCAACACCATCCTGCACGACAACGAGCTGGAGCCGGCCCGCCAACTGATCCACCAACTGTACGATGCCGGTGTCGACGCCTTGATCGTCCAGGACTTGGGGGTGATGGAACTGGACATCCCGCCGATAGAGCTGCACGCCAGCACCCAGACCGACATCCGCACCCTGGCACGAGCCAAATTCCTCGACCAGGCCGGCTTCTCGCAACTGGTTCTGGCCCGCGAGCTGAACCTTGCGGAAATCCGCGCCATCGCCGACGAAACCGAAGCGGCCATCGAGTTCTTCATCCATGGCGCGCTGTGCGTGGCGTTTTCCGGCCAGTGCAACATTTCCCACGCCCAGAACGGCCGCAGCGCCAACCGCGGCGATTGCTCCCAGGCCTGTCGCCTGCCCTACACCCTCAAGGATGACCAGGGCCGCGTGGTGGCCTACGAAAAACACCTGTTGTCGATGAAAGACAACAACCAGAGCGCCAACATCCGCGCCCTGGTGGAAGCCGGCGTGCGCTCGTTCAAGATCGAAGGGCGCTATAAGGACATGGGCTATGTGAAGAACATCACGGCCTATTACCGTCAGCGCCTGGACGCCGTCCTCGAAGACCGCCCGGACCTGGCCCGTGCCTCCAGCGGCCGCACCGCGCATTTCTTCGTGCCGGACCCGGAAAAGACTTTCCACCGCGGCAGCACCGATTACTTCGTCAGCGAGCGCAAGATCGACATCGGTGCCTTCGATTCGCCTACCTTTACCGGCGTGCCAGTGGGTGTGGTGGAGAAAGTCGGCAAGCGCGACCTGCAGGTGGTGACCTTCGATCCGCTGTCCAACGGCGACGGCCTCAATGTGCTGGTCAAGCGTGAAGTCGTGGGCTTTAGGGCCAACATCGCCGAGCCCAAGGGCGAGTTCGAGGAAGACGGCCAGAAGCGCTACCGCTACCGTGTCGAGCCCAACGAGATGCCGGCGGGCATGTACCAGTTGCGCCCGAACCATCCGTTGAGCCGCAACCTGGACCACAACTGGCAGCAAGCGCTGCTCAAGACTTCCTCGGAGCGCCGGGTCGGCCTGGCCTGGACCGCTCGCTTGCGCGAAGAACGCCTGGAACTGACCGCCACCAGCGAGGAAGGCATCAGCGCCAGCGTCACCCTGGACGGGCCGTTCGGCCTCGCCAACAAGCCCGAACAAGCCCTGGAGCAACTGCGCGACCTGCTCGGCCAGCTGGGTACCACCGAATACCACGCCACGAACGTCGAGCTGGATGCGCCCCAGGCGTTCTTCATTCCCAACTCGCAGCTCAAGGCATTGCGCCGCGAAGTCATCGAAGCGCTGACCGCTGCCCGCGTCGCGGCTCATCCACGGGGCGGGCGCAAGGCCGAGACCAGCCCGCCACCGGTGTACCCGGAGTCGCACCTGTCGTTCCTGGCCAACGTCTACAACCAGAAGGCCCGCGACTTCTACCATCGCCACGGGGTCAAGCTGATCGACGCGGCGTTCGAGGCCCATGAGGAAACCGGCGAGGTGCCGGTGATGATCACCAAGCACTGCCTGCGCTTCTCCTTCAACCTCTGCCCCAAACAGGCCAAGGGCGTCACCGGCGTGCGCACCAAGGTCGCGCCGATGCAGCTGATCCACGGCGATGAGGTCCTGACGTTGAAGTTCGACTGCAAGCCTTGCGAAATGCATGTGGTGGGCAAGATCAAGGGCCACATCCTGGATCTGCCGCTGCCGGGCAGTACGGCGGAGCCGGTGGTGGGTTATATCAGCCCTGAGGATCTGCTCAAGACCATTCCTCGCGCACCGCATTAAGCCGCTGCAAGCAAAAATCCTGAGGCGATCACCTGACCTGTGGCGAGGGAGCTTGCTCCCGCTGGGTCGCGTAGCGGCCCCTTTTTTTGTGGGCGCTACGCCCTGGTGCGCCAGCCCGGCCAAGCGGGAGCAAGCTCCCCCGCCACTGGGACTGGGTAAAACTCAGTGGACAGCATTTACCCCAATAGAGGGTTTGCATGACTCGGCCGCGACCGCAGCCACATTTGTTTTTGTACAGGCCTCCTCACGGTGTTAGGTTGTAAGTGATTGTTTCGTCGAACAGACGCTCACTTCCAACCTTCTGCAAAGGAATGCCCCGCAATGGACTTTTCGTTCAAGCACCTGGCCCTGTCCACCCTGATGCTGTCCAGCCTCGCCGCGATCACCACGCCCGCCTTCGCCAATATCACCGCGCAACAGAACGCCGCCATCGTCAAGACCTTTTCCGACAACTCCGTAACGGACTTCCGTCAGTTCCTGGCAAGCGTCGGCAAGAGCGACGTGGCAAAAACCGCCAACCTCGCCCCGGCCATCGATGGGTTCCTCGGCAACCAAACCCTGACCGCCGAACAGCAGAATGAAATCCATCGCCTGCTCGGCCTCTACGCGCGGGTGAAGTATGGCAACGCGGCCACCGAAACCCTGAAGGAGCTGGTCGCCATCCCGACCTTTCGCAAGGAAGGTGTCGCCCAGCACGAGAACCCCGAGTTCCTGAAGATCGCCGACAAGATCCAGGGCCTGGCCAAAGCCTTCAACCTGAACTTCCGCAATGTCGACAACCGCGTCTACGAGATTTCCCTCGAAGGCAGCGGTGACGAAGTGGTGGGCATCCACGCCCATGCCGACGTGGTGCCGGTGACGCCGGAAAACTGGGTATTGAAGGACGGCACCCGCCTCGATCCGTTCAAGGTCACCCTGGTGGGCGACCGCATGTATGGCCGTGGCACCGAGGACGACAAGAACGGCATCGTGGTGGCGTTGTACGCGATGAAGATCATCAAGGAAGAAAACCTGCCGCTGGCGCGTCATTTCAAGCTGCTGATCGACACCACTGAAGAAACCAGCGGTGACGCCATCCCTTATTACTTCGAACGCAACCCGACGCCCAACTACAACCTGGCGCTGGACGGCGGCTACCCGGTGGTGATCGCCGAAAAAGGCTACGGCACGGTCATGGCGAACTTTGCCCGGCGCCCCGCACAGGGCAAGGGCGCAGAAATCACCGGGCTGACCGGCGGCCTGGCGACCAACCAGATTCCGTCGACCTCGGTGGCGACCTTCGCCAGCGACAAGCCGGCCGAACTGGCCGCGGCACTGCTCAAGGCCGGCAGCGAATATGCCAAGGACAACGGCGGTGACTTCCAGGTGGCCACCCAGGTGGTCGGCAAGGACGTCCAGCTGACCTTCACCGGCGTTTCGGCGCACTCCTCCGAGCCCGAGTCCGGGGTCAATCCGGTGGCGCGCATGCTGGTGTTCATCAACGGCCTCGACGGCAAGGTCGCGCTCAAGCACAACCACATCACCGACGCCGCCCGCTACGCCGCCGACAACTGGGGCCTGGACTACTTGGGTAAAAAGCTGGGGATCGGTTTCTCCGACGATTTCATGGGCCCGCTCACTGCGTCCCTGACCTATGTCGGGATGGACGAGAAGACCTTCAAGCTGGCGGTCAACCTGCGAGTACCGGTGGGCAAGACCACCGAAGCGCTGAAGACTGAAATCGCCGACAAGCTGGCGGCCTGGAGCAAAAAATCCAAGGTGGCCGTGGCCTTCGACTACTCCCTCGACGAGCCGATGTACCGCAACCCTGAAGGCGAATGGGTCAAGGCATTATTGGCCGTCGCCACCGAAAACCTCGGGATGGAGCACAAATACGGCACCTCCGCTGGAGCCACCTCGGTGCATGACCTGCCCAACGGCGTGCAATTCGGCCTGGCAATGCCCGACGTCAAATACACCGGGCATAACGACAACGAGTTCAAGACGGTGGAGCAGTTCCTGCTGGACTTGCAGATCGTGACCGAGATGATGGGCCGGGTCGGGCAGTTGCCGAAGTTGTAGGGCTGTCTTGTTCACCGTGGCGAGGGAGCTTGCTCCCGCTCGGCCGGGCTGGCGCACCAGTGCGCAGCGACCGCAAGCTTTCAGGGCTGCTGCGCAGCCCAGCGGGAGCAAGCTCCCTCGCCACGGGTTTGGCTACTCCTTCAGATTGGCACTTTGATCCACGGACGGGTCCGTGACGTCCGTCAGCTCCAGCCCCCAATCCCCATGCAGATACCAATCCTCCCCGATCATCTCCGCCGGATGCATCGTTCGATCGGCGCCGTTGCCGCACGCCAGGGCGCTGGCTGCGCAATAGCGGTCGCAGCCCCAGCAGATGCGCTCGGGATGCTTGGGGCTGAGAGGAAACGGCTTGGCCATGAGAACCCCGCTGACAGATGGGTGTACCTGTACCCTACCGCGCCAGCCCCGGGCTTGCCTTGATATCGATCAAGAATCGCCTTGTACCGTCTTTGCACAATCACTCTGAAAATTGACAATAATCATTATTATTCGCAGCAAAGCTTCCTAGACTCGGCCATCTTTTTTGCCAGCCCAGGAAGTCATCATGCGCACCCTTGCTCCCCTGTCTCTCGCCCTGCTGTTTCTCGCGCCGCTGGCCCAGGCCAAGGAATATCCCATCGGCGAACCGCAACTGTGTCCCGGCCTGGAAGTCGGCGCGGTGTATCTGCAACCGATTGAAATGGCACCGGCCGGCATGATGCGCCCCACGGCCGATTCCGATGTGCATCTGGAAGCCGACATCCGCGCCACGGCAGACAACAGGCAGGGCTTCCAGGAAGGCAGTTTCGTGCCCTACCTCAACGTGTCGTTCCTGCTGAAAAAACACGGCAACGATACCGAACTCAAGGGTGACTTCCACGCCATGGTCGCCAATGACGGTCCGCATTATGGCGACAACGTCAAACTGCTCGGCCCCGGCAAATACCAGCTGACCTTCACTGTGTTGCCGCCCGGCGGGCATGCGTCCCTCGGTCGGCATACCGACAAAGAGACCGGCGTCGCCCCCTGGTTCGAACGATGTGAATTGCACTACGAGTTCGTCTATGCCGGGATCGGTAAAAAAGGCGGGTACTGAGTATGAGTTACGCAACTGGCGTAAGGCACATCGCGAGCCACCGACGCCTGGCCCGGTGGATGCTCGCCGGCCTGGTGGTGCCCTGCATCGCCCATGCCCAACTGCCCACTTATGAACTGAGCATCCGCGACGGGCATTTCACCCCGGCCTTGCTGGAAGTCCCGGCCGGCCAGCGCTTCAAAATCGTGCTGAAGAATGTCGGCCAAGGCCCGGCGGAATTCGAGAGCACGCCGCTACGGGTGGAGAAAGTGCTGTCCCCCGGCGTCACGACCTTCGTGGTCATCCATCCGCTGCGGCCCGGGCACTACCCGTTTTTCGATGAATTCAATCCGCAGTTGCCCGAGGGCGGCATCCTCGCCCGGTAATCGCCAGCAGGAGGCGTTTGCATGACTCAATCGATGTTCATTGTCTGGCGCGAAAGCGTCGAGGCATTGTTGGTAATCGGCATTCTCCAGGCCTGGGTCAGCCGCCAGCGGCAAGCCAGCCAGTTGGTGCGCTACGTTTGGCTGGGCGCGGCATTGGGGCTGTTGCTTTCAGGCGTGCTGGCCGGGCTGATTCTGTTGGCGGGCGAAGCCATGAGCGGCGCGGCCAATGAATGGTTCCAGGCAGCATTGGCATTGCTCGCCAGTCTGCTGATCGTGCAGATGGTCGGCTGGATGCATCGCCATGCGCGCACACTCAAACACGATCTGACCCGCCACGCCGACCATCGCCTGAGCCGCCAGGGCGGTCTGGGATTGTTGGTGCTGGCGCTGCTGGCGGTCAGTCGCGAAGGCAGCGAAACCGTGGTCTTCCTGTATGGCGCCGGTGCTCGTCTGCAAGGGCCGCAGCTGGGCCTGTTCGCCGTGGGCGCGGTGGCCGGGCTGGTGCTGTCGCTGCTGACTGTGTCGGCACTGCACAGCAGTCGCCGGTTCATTTCCTGGCCGCGTTTCTTCGCCATCAGCGAAGCGATCCTGCTGCTGTTGGGGGCGGCCCTGCTGGTCAGCGGCATCGAGCGGGTCGCCGGGCAATTGCTGGCGATGGATTGGCCCGAGGCGGTGTATCGCGGCATCGGCGATGCGTTGTGGGACAGCAGCGCAGTACTGGACGACGGCCATGGGTTCGGCGGGTTTCTGGCGGATTTCGCCGGTTATCGCGCCAGCCCCAGTGCGTTGACCCTGCTGGTATGGCTGGGCTATTGGGGCGTGGTCGCGGGTTGGCTGCGGCCACGCAAGCCGGAAAACCTGCCATGCCCGACCTGAACCCCTGGCTCCAGCGCCTGGGCGACGGTATGCGGCGCCACGGTGGAGCTATTCGCCGGATACAGTGGCTGGTGGTGCTGTTCTACGCGGTACTGCTGGTGGTGCCGGCACTTTCGCCATTACCGGACAGCCAGGCGAGGCTGTTCGACAACCTGACACTGCTGGCGCAGTTTCTGTTCTGGGGGCTGTGGTGGCCGTTCGTGTTGCTGTCGATCGTGCTGTTCGGACGGCTCTGGTGCGGCGTACTCTGCCCGGAAGGCGCCTTGAGCGAATGGGCCAGCCAGTATGGCAAGGGCCTGGGAATGCCGCGCGCCTTGCGCTGGGCTGGCTGGCCGACCGTGGCGTTCTGCCTGACCACGGTTTATGGGCAGTTGATCAGCGTGTACGACTACGCCCAGGCGGCGCTGTTGATCCTGGGGGGCTCGACCGTCGCGGCGGTGTTGGTCGGCCTGTTGTTCGCCCGGGGCAAGCGGGTCTGGTGCCGCTACCTGTGTCCGGTCAGCGGCGTGTTCGCCCTGCTCGCGCGCCTGGCACCGGTGCACTTTCGAGTCGACGAACAGCGCTGGCTGGAAAATCCCGCGCCGCGTCGCCCGCCACCCAACTGCGCTCCCTTGCTGGACATCCGGCGTCTGCGCGGCGCCGCCGATTGCCACGCCTGTGGGCGTTGCAGCGGCCAGCGCGATGCGGTGCGCCTGATCGCCCGCTCCAGCAGTGAGGAAATTCTCGATGCAACGGCCGACACGCTGTCGCCCTGGGATATCCGCTTACTGCTGTTCGGTGTCATCGGCCTGCCCATGGGCGCCTTTCAGTGGACCGTCAGCCCCTGGTTCATCGCCCTCAAGCAAGCCCTGGCGCAATGGCTGGTGGCACACGACCAGAGCTGGGCCTTGGAGGATAACGCGCCCTGGTGGCTGCTGACCCACTATCCCCAGCTCAACGACAGCTTCAGCTGGCTCGATGGGCTTTGCATCCTCGCCTACTTGAGCCTCAGCGCGTTGCTGTTGGGCAGCGTGTTGATGCTGTTGATGCGCCTGGCGGCGAAACTCGCCGGCGATCCCGCGCACGACCGGACACTGGCGATCACCCTGACGCCCCTGGGTGCAGCAGGACTGTTCCTCGGTTTGTCCGCCACCACGGTCAAATTGCTGCGCTACGAAGGCCTGTTGCTTGAATGGGTCCAGCCCGCCAGGGCCGGGTTGTTGCTAGCCGCCATGGCCTGGAGTCTATGGCTGGGCTACAAACGCCTCGAATCGACTGCCCCCGCCCGCCGCCTCTGCGCCATGGCCTGCCTGGTATCAGCCAACAGCCTGGTCGGGTATGGCTGGTGGTTGCAGTTCTGGGGGTGGTGAGCCACTCAACTCAAAACCAAGCGCTGTGGGAGCGAACCTGCCCGCGATGGCGTCAGGTCAGCTACATTGATGTTGGCTGACACACCGCCATCGCGAGCAGGCTCGCTCCCACAATGATTTGGGGTGGACGTTGAATGCTGAGAACTCCCGGCTCCCACAATCATTCGCGCTGCTCAACTGCGCAACACAAACGAAGGAAACAACTCCCGCAACTCGCCCCACAGCTCGGGTTGCAAGCTGTGCGCCGAGACACTGGAAAGATGAGGATCAAGCATCCGCGCAGTGCGCACCAATTGCACTGCGAAACGCCTGACGCCACGCTCGTTGAGGCGTCGGGCCAGAGTCAGCAGGCGATCAGGGTCGAACAGATGCCAATGCACCGTGGTGCGGCATTCGTAATCCACGCCGCTGTCGAGAAGATAGTCGAGACTGCGCCAATTGGCGCTACCGCTGCCTTCGACCCGGGTCACCTCCAGGGCATCCTCGGGCAAGGCCTTGATGTCGAATCCCACCCAGTCCGCCAGCCCCACCACTTTGGCAAAGGCCGCCGGCTTAATCCCGGCACTGTGCAGCCCGATGCGAAAACCCATCTGCCGCACCTCCTCCATGGCCGCTGCCAGGCCTTCCTGCAAGGTCGGCTCGCCGCCACTGAACACCACGGCATCGAGCAGATCCTGACGGCGTTGCAAAAACGCCAGCACCCGGCACCAATCCACCTCCTCGCTGCCGCGCGGCGGGATCAGTTGCGGGTTATGGCAATAACGACACCGCCAGGCGCAGCCCTGGCAGAACAGCACGCAGGCCAACTGGCCTGGGTAATCGAGGGTGGTCAGGGGCACCAGGCCCCCGACCCGGAGCACTCGACTCATGGACGCCCGGCCGCACGTTCAGTGAAGTGCACCCGCTCGCGATGCTCGGACTGTTTGCCCGGATTGAAAGCCGCCACCGGACGGTGATAGCCCATCACTCGTGTCCAGACTTCGCAACGTTGACGCTGTGCCTGTGGAAGGGATTGTGCTGCGCTCATGGGTGAAGCTCCTTGCGGTTGATGGATCGGATCAGTGGACGCTGCCGGCAAGCTGCTGTTGCAGCAGCAAGGCTTCGTCGCATTTCGGACAGAATTCGTGTTCGCCGGCCAGGTAGCCATGCACCGGGCAGATGGAAAATGTCGGCGTCACGGTGAGGTACGGTAAGCGAAAACGCCCTAACGCCTTGCGCACCAGTTGCTTGCAGGCCTGGGTCGAGGAAATCTGCTCGGCCATGTACAGGTGCAACACGGTGCCGCCGGTATATTTGCACTGCAGTTCGTCTTGCAGCTCCAAGGCCTCGAACGGGTCGTCGGTGAACCCCACCGGCAGTTGCGACGAATTGGTGTAGTACGGTGCAACCGGGCTGCCCGCCTGCAAGATGTCCGGGAAGCGCTTGAGGTCCTCTTTGGCGAAGCGGTAGGTGGTACCTTCGGCGGGGGTGGCTTCGAGGTTGTAGAGGTGACCGGTTTCTTCCTGGAAACGCAGGAGCGTGGCCCGCACATGGTCGAGCAGTTTCAGGGCGAACTCACGCCCCTGCTCGGTGTGCAGGCCCTGCTGGTCGTCGGTGAAATTGCGCAGCATTTCGTGCAAGCCATTCACGCCGATGGTGGAGAAATGATTACGCAAGGTGCCCAGGTAGCGCTTGGTATAGGGGTACAAGCCGGCGTCCATGTGATGCTGGATCACCTTGCGCTTGACCTCCAGGCTCTCCATCGCCAGTTCCATCAGCGCGTCCAGGCGTTGCAGCAGCGCACTGGTGTTGCCCTTGTACAGGTAGCCCAGGCGGGCGCAGTTGATCGTCACCACGCCCAGGGAACCGGTCTGCTCCGCGGAGCCGAACAACCCGCCCCCGCGCTTGAGCAGCTCGCGCACGTCCAGTTGCAGGCGGCAACACATTGATCGCACCTGGTTGGGTTGCATGTCCGAATTGAGGAAGTTCTGGAAGTACGGCAAGCCATAACGGGCGGTCATTTCAAACAGCCGGTCGGCGTTCTCGCTGTCCCACGGGAAGTCGTGGGTAATGTTGTAGGTCGGAATCGGAAAGGTGAACACCCGCCCTTTCGCATCGCCGGCCTGCATCACCTCGATGTAGGCGCGGTTGAGCAGTTCCATTTCCGCTTGCAGGTCACCGTAGGCAAACGGCATCTCCTCACCGCCGATCACCGGGATCTGTTCGCGCAGATCCTGCGGGCAGACCCAGTCGAACGTAAGATTGGTGAACGGCGTCTGGGTGCCCCAGCGCGACGGAACGTTGAGGTTATAGATGAATTCCTGCAACGACTGGCGGACTTCGTCGTAGCTGAGGTTGTCCTTGCGCACGTAGGGGGCCAGGTAGGTGTCGAACGAGCTGAAAGCCTGGGCGCCGGCCCATTCGTTCTGCAGGGTGCCAAGGAAGTTCACCATCTGTCCCAGGGCGCTGCTCAAGTGCTTGGGTGGCCCGGCCTCGACCCGTCCCGGCACGCCGTTGAGGCCTTCGTGCAACAGCGTGCGCAGGGACCAACCGGCGCAGTAGCCGGCGAGCATGTCCAGATCGTGGATATGCAGGTCGGCCTCGCGATGCGCCTGGCCGATGGCCTGGCTGTAGACCTCGTCGAGCCAGTAGTTGGCGGTGACCTTGCCCGATACGTTGAGGATCAGCCCACCGAGGGAATAGCCCTGGTTGGCGTTGGCCTGCACGCGCCAGTCTTCACGATCGAGGTATTCGTTCATCGAGGTGGCGACTTCCACCAGGGTGCGACGGTCTCGGCGCAGGCGTCCGTGTTGCTCGCGGTAGACGATGTAGGCGCGCATGGAGAGAAAGTAACCGGCGTCCATCAGCACCCGTTCGACCCGGTCCTGGATCTGTTCGACGTTCAAGCGTGACTGCCCTTCCAATCGGGCCAGCACGGCTTTGAGCAATTGCTCGGCCTCGACCTCGGCATACTCACCGGTGGCCTTGCCGGCGGCAATCAATGCCTGGCGGATCTTGTCCGCATCGAAGGCGACCACACTGCCGTCGCGCTTGTGCAAACGGTTACAGCCTATCGAGATCAATGTGCTCTGCATTTTGGCTCCAGACACTACATATAGGGCTTTAGGTTTCTTTAAACACAATATGCAGTGAAGAGTACGGCCAAAGGGATGGGTTGCAATTGATCGATATCAAGAATTGGGGGTGGGTCTGTTGGGGTGATGGTGACGGTGCGGCCCTCATCGCGAGCAGGCTCGCTCCCACAGGGATTTGCGCAAGGCCGCAAATTTTGCCCACACCAAAGATCCCTTGTGGGAGCGAGCCCTGCTCGCGATGACGGCGGATCAGCTTGCATCAATGTTGAAAGATGCTCACCCCCCACTCATGTTCATGAACCGCACAATCTGCACCTCCCCGCCAGGATTGAAGTCATGACGCAGGGGTTTGCCGCGCAGGGCTTGTTGCACGGCGTGGACCACCGGCTGATCATCCAGCGGATAGCGCCGCAACAGACTCCGCAGGTCGAGGGAATCTTCTTGCCCGAGGCACAGCAGCAAGCGCCCTTCCACCGTCATCCGCACCCGGTTGCAACTGGCGCAGAAGTTGTGGGTGTTGGGCGAAATGAAGCCGATGCGAGTCTGCGGGTGACGCTCCAGGCGCACGTAGCGCGCCGGTCCGCCGCTATTTTCCGCGCTGTCCAGCAGCCGGTGGTGGCTGGCGATCACCGCCCGCACTTCGTCGCTGGAGCAGAACGCCTCGCCCCGGGAACGCCCGACCTCCCCCAGGGGCATTTCCTCGATGAAGCTGATGTCGATGCGCTGGTCGATGGCGTATTGCACCAACGCCGGCACCTCGTCGAAGTTGCGCCCCTTCATCACCACGCAGTTGAGCTTGACCCGCTCGAAGCCCGCCGATGTCGCCGATTCAATCCCGGCCAGTACCTGATCGAGGTTGCCGTTTCGAGTGATTGCCCGAAAGCGTGCTCCGTCAAGGCTGTCGAGGCTGATGTTCATGCGCTTCACCCCGGCATCGACAAGAGGCCGGGCCAGTCGTCCGAGCTGCGAGCCGTTGCTGGTCATCACCAACTCCCGCAAGCCAGGCAATGCCGCGATCTCGCGGCACAGCCCGACAATGCCCGGGCGGATCAACGGCTCGCCACCGGTCAGGCGAATCTTCTTTACCCCCAGCCCGACGAACAACCGCGCCAGGCGCTGCAACTCCTCCAGGGTCAACACTTGCTGGCGCGGCAGGAAGGTCATGTTTTTCGCCATGCAGTACACACAGCGAAAATCACAACGATCGGTCACCGACATCCGCAGATAATCGATCTGGCGCCCAAATCCGTCCTGCAACAGCGTGTTCATGAATACCCCCTGATGGACCCGATGCTCACTGCACCAGCGGCGAGTCAGCGCCCTGGAGATGAATGCCGCGGATGTCCGCCGCACCGATCAGGGTTTGCAGGTACTGCACCAGTGCTTTCTGCCAGACGCCTTGCTGCAATTGGGTACGGATCGCCGTCGCCACCGCCTCGTAAGGCAGCGGCTGGCCGTCGATGCGCTGGTCGACACTGATCACGTGCCAGCCATAGCGACTTTCCAGCGGCGTGCCACACAGCCCCGCCGGCAACCCGAAAAGTTGGCGCTCCAGTTCGGGCACGGTCTGGCCCTTGCTGATCTGCCCCAGAGAGCCACCCTGCCCCTTGGACGGACACGCCGAATACTTCTGTGCCAGCTCGGCGAAACTGCCAGGAAACTGGTCCAGCCGCTCCAGCAGCAACTCGGCCTGGACGTGGGCCAGGCTGCGGGCCTCGGCATCGTCCGGCGCGCATTCGAGCAGGATATGCCGCACCGCCAGCAGCGGGGCGCTGTGAAAGCGCGCCCGGTTGCTCTGGAAGTAACGCAGGCAGGTCGCTTCGTCACACTGCGGCACCTGCACTTCACGTTCGAGCAACAGCCGCGTCGCCGCTTCCTCTTCGTTCTCACCGGCACCGACCTGCAACGCCAGGCCCAGTTCGGCAATCCGTTGCTGGAGCAACTCACGGATCACCAAGGCCCGTGCCGCCTGATAGACCGCTTCCTCGCGACTTTCGGCCGGATGGTATTGCAGCTCCAGGGCCATTGCCTGCGGGCTGATCGACACGCCGTTGACGCTGATGATCGGCCACTCCTGCTCACTGCTGGCGATCAACTGCGAAGGTGCTTGTTCCTGCACCGCCGACCCGGCCTGGACCGGTTCGAACGGCACCGCACCGGGCGCTTCGACATCGGCCATCGCAGCTGCCTTTGCCGAGGAACCACAACCGCCACCGCCGCCATTACCGCCGCCACATCCGCATCCACTTGTCATGGTCGTCTCCTCAGAACTTCTGCCGAACGATTTGATAACGCCGACCCAGGTACCAGACCGGCGCACTGACGATGTGCACCAGACGGGTGAACGGGAACAGCACGAACAGCGTCAGGCCCAACAGCACATGGAGCTTGTAGACCAGGCCTACCGGCGCCATCGAGGTCGCGGCTTCCACTGGACGCAGCAGCACGGTGTTCTGGGCCCAGTCGGCCAGCATCACCATCACCGAGCCATCCATGTGTGCGGTCGAGGCAACGATGGTCATCAGGCCGAGCACCAGTTGCACCAGCAGCACCACCAGCACCAGGATGTCGGAGGTATTTGAGGTGGCTCGAACCCGTGGATCGGTCAGGCGCCGGTTGAGCAACATCAGCAACCCGACCAGGCCCAGCACACCGAAAAAGCCACCGGAGACCATTGCCAGCAACTGCTTGTGCTCGGTGCTCAGCACATGGTGGTAGACCGCCGATGGCGTCAGCAGACCGACGAAATGCCCGGCCAGCACGAACAGCACGCCGACGTGGAACAGGTTGCTCGCTACCCGCATGCCGCCCTTGCTGAGCATCTGGCTGGAGCCGGCCTTCCAGGTGTACTGGGACAAGTCGAACCGTGCCCAACTGCCGATCAGGCAAATCGCCAGGGCGACATAGGGGTAGACCCCGAACAACAACAGATCCCATTTAGACATTGCCCACCTCCCCGGCAGGCGCAGCGGCCCGCCCTTCATGCTGAAAATCCACCCAGTGCAACGGCACCGCACTTTCTTCCCGGGCCTTGCCCGGCGCGCTTGGCATAGAGCTGCAACGGTCCTGCTGCTCGGCCTTCATGAAATCCACCGCCTCTTCTTCCCAGACCCGGTCCAGGGCTTCGAGGGAATCGTCCCGTGGCTCGGCCTTCACTTGCTCGCGCAGTTCGGCGACCGCGCCCTGGGGTTCGGCCCCGGCGATCTGCAACAAGGCCCGGAAACAACTGGCATAGACGCTTTCACGCTCCTCCAAGCGTGCCGCGAGCAAGGCCAGCAGATGCGCGACATCCGCCAGGCCCTCGCGGGCCTCCAGGTCTTCGCGGGTAGAGAGGAATTCCAGATACAGCGGGAGATAATCAGGCAGCTCCTTGATGCCGATGGCAAAACCCGCCTCTTCGTACTGGGCCATCATGTCCACCATGGCCTGGCCGCGGTCGCGGGACTCGCCATGGACATGCTCGAACAGCAGCAGCGACAGCGAACGCCCGCGTCCGAACAACGCGCCGTAATGCTCCTGGCCATCCATCAGGTCCGTGCCGCAAATCGTCTCCAGCAGTTCGAACAACCCCGCCCGTTGGTTCGGGCTGATTTCCCGTGCCTGGAGAATCGCCTGTTCCAACTCGTCACGACCGGCCACCAGGGTCTCGGTCGGGTAGTCGAGCAGCAACGAAATCACCTTGAGAATGCGCATGCTCATTCCTCCCACAACTGCACGGTCTTGATCACGTCACGCCGGTTGGCCTTCTTGCCACCGAACATGTTGGTGTCGGAGCTGCCGCTGCAACCGCTGCCGAAGCTGAAGCCGCAACCGGAACGCTCGGCGAACGCATCGCTCATGGCGTCTTCGCGGTGCGCGCTGGGCACTACGAAGCGGTCTTCATAGTTGGCGATGGCCAGGTAGCGGTACATCTCTTCAACCTGATTTACATCCAGGCCGACATCGGCCAGCACTTGCAGGTCTTGTACGCCATCGACCTGTTCGGAGCGTTTGTAGGCCCGCATCGCCAGCAGGCGCTTGAGGGCGCGCTTGACCGGTTTTTCATCGCCGGCGGTCAGCAGGTTCGCCAGGTAGCGCAGGGGAATGCGCAGGCTGTCGACATCCGGCAGGACGCCGTTCATGCCCACCGTGCCGGCTGCGGCGGCGTTCTGGATCGGCGACAGCGGCGGTACGTACCAGACCATCGGCAAGGTGCGGTATTCCGGGTGCAACGGCAGTGCGAGTTTCCAGTCCACGGCCATTTTGTAGACCGGCGAGCGTTGCGCCGAGTCGATCACCGACTGCGGCACGCCGTCGGCCAGGGCCTGGCGGATCACCGCCGGGTCGTTCGGGTCGAGGAAAATCTCCAGCTGTTTCTCGTACAGGTCATGCTCGTTGGCGGTGCTGGCCACTTCGCTGATGCGGTCGGCGTCATACAGCAGCACACCCAGGTAGCGAATGCGACCGACGCAGGTTTCCGCGCAGACGGTCGGCATCCCGGCTTCGATGCGCGGGTAGCAGAAGATGCATTTTTCCGACTTGCCGCTTTTCCAGTTGAAGTAGATCTTCTTGTACGGGCAGCCACTGATGCACATGCGCCAGCCACGGCATTTTTCCTGGTCGATCAGGACGATGCCGTCCTCTTCACGCTTGTAGATCGCGCCGCTCGGGCAGGACGCCGCGCACGCCGGATTGAGGCAGTGCTCGCACAGGCGCGGCAGGTACATCATGAAGGTGTTTTCGTACTCGCCGTAGATGTCCGCCTGGATCTGGTCGAAGTTCTTGTCCTTGCGCCGCTTGGCAAACTCGGTGCCGAGGATTTCCTCCCAGTTCGGGCCCCATTCGATTTTCTCCATGCGCTTGCCCGACACCAGCGAACGCGGTCGCGCGACCGGCTGATGCTCGCCCAGCGGTGCGGTGTGCAGATGCTGGTAGTCGAAGTCGAACGGTTCGTAATAGTCGTCCAGGCCCGGCAGGTCGGGGTTGGCGAAGATGTTCGCCAGCACCCGGAACTTGCCACCGATGCGCGGGTTGATCGAGCCGTCGGCGTTACGGATCCAGCCGCCCTTCCACTTGTCCTGGTTTTCCCACTCCTTGGGATAACCGATACCCGGCTTGGTCTCGACGTTGTTGAACCAGGCGTATTCCATGCCTTCGCGGCTGGTCCAGACGTTCTTGCAGGTGATCGAACAGGTGTGGCAGCCGATGCATTTGTCCAGGTTCAGGACCATGCCGATTTGTGAGCGGATCTTCATCTCAGTTCTCCTCGATATCGGTCGGCAGTGGACGCGGCAGATCATCGCCACTGGAACCGTCGAGCCAGTCGACCTTGGCCATTTTGCGCACCACGACGAACTCGTCGCGGTTGCACCCGACCGTGCCGTAATAGTTGAAACCGTAGGCCTGCTGGGCGTAGCCGCCGATCATGTGGGTCGGCTTGAGCACCACGCGGGTGACCGAGTTGTGGTGGCCGCCGCGGGTCTTGGTGGTCTCCGCGCCGGGTACGTTCACGATCCGTTCCTGGGCGTGATACATCATCACCATGCCTTCCTTGACCCGCTGGCTGACCACGGCACGGGCGGTCAACGCGCCGTTGGCGTTGAAGCACTCGACCCAGTCGTTGTCCTCGATGCCGGCGCGCCGGGCGTCGATTTCCGAGAGCCAGATGATCGGTCCGCCGCGGCTCAGGGTGAGCATCAGCAGGTTGTCGGTGTAGGTGCTGTGGATACCCCATTTCTGGTGCGGAGTGATCCAGTTCAGAACGATCTCAGTGTGGCCATTGGTGCGCTTGCCCTTGACCACTTCGATGGTCCGGGTGTTGACCGGCGGTCGATAGCTCATCAACTGCTCGCCGAACGCCTGCATCCACGGGTGATCCTGGTAAAACTGTTGGCGACCGGTGATGGTGCGCCATGGGATCGACTCATGGACGTTGGTGTAGCCGGCGTTGTAGCTCACGTGATCGTCTTCCAGGCCGGACCAGGTCGGGCTGGAAATGATCTTGCGCGGCTGGGCCTGGATGTCGCGGAAGCGAATCGCTTCGTGCTCCTTGGACACCGCCAGGTGGCTGTGGTCGATTCCGGTGAACTCCGACAGTGCCGCCCAGGCCTTGACCGCCACGTGACCGTTGGTTTCCGGCGCCAGGGACAGGATCACTTCGGCGGCGTCGATGGCGCTGTCGATCTTCGGCCGGCCCTGGCTGATGCCTGAATCGACTTCGCGGTGGTTCAGCTCACCCAGGAATTTCACCTCAACGTCGGTGTTCCAGTTGATGCCCTTGCCGCCGTTGCCGAGTTTTTCCAGCAGCGGGCCCAGTGAGGTGAACTGCTTGTAGATGTTCGGGTAGTCGCGCTCCACCACTTGCAGGTTCGGTGCGTTCTTGCCCGGTTGCGGCACCTCGCCGGCGGTTTTCCAGTCGGTCCCGCCAAATGGCTGGGCCAGTTCGCCGACGCTGTCATGCATCAAGGGTACGGTGACCAGGTCTTTCTCGACACCCAGGTGCCCGACCGCCATGGCCGAAAACGCCTTGGCGATGCCCTTGTAGATTTCCCAGTCCGAACGCGACTCCCAGGCCGGGTCGATGGCTGCCGACAACGGGTGAATGAACGGGTGCATGTCCGAGGTGTTCATGTCGTCCTTTTCGTACCAGGTGGCGGTCGGCAGGACGATGTCGGAGTACACGCAGGTCGAGGACATGCGGAAATCCAGGGTGGTCACCAGGTCGAGCTTGCCGATGGCGCCTTCGTCCACCCACTCGGCCTCGGTGGGCTTGCAGTGACCGACCTTGCCGATGTCCTCGTTCATCACACCGTTCTTGGTGCCCAGCAGGTACTTGAGCATGTACTCGTGGCCCTTGCCCGAGGAGCCCAGCAGGTTGGAGCGCCAGATGAACATGTTGCGCGGGAAGTTCACCGGGTTGTCCGGTTGCTCGCAGGCAAAACGCAGGGAACCGTCCTGCAGCGACTTGACCACGTAGTCTTTCGGGTCCAGGCCTGCGGCGGCGGCATCCCGGCAGATGTGCAGCGGGTTGGTGTTGAGTTGTGGCGCACTGGGCAACCAGCCGGCCCGCTCGGCGCGGATGTTGTAGTCCAGGGCGTGTTCGGGGAACTGCGACTTGTCGGCCAGCGGCGAGAGCACGTCGTGCATGTTCATCTTCTCGTGGCGCCACTGGGAGCTGTGGCCATAGAAGAAGCTGGTGCCGTTCATTTGCCGTGGCGGACGGTTCCAGTCCAGGCCGAAGGCCAGGGGCAGCCAGCCGCACTGCGGACGGAGTTTTTCCTGGCCGACGTAGTGCGCCCAGCCACCGCCGGTCTGGCCGATGCAACCGCAAAGCATGAGCATGTTGATCAGCCCGCGGTAGTTCATGTCCATGTGGTACCAGTGGTTCATCGCCGCACCGACGATGATCATCGAGCGTCCACGGGTTTTGTCGGCGTTGTCGGCGAACTCGCGGGCGATCTGGATCGCCTTCTCACGGCTCACGCCGGTGATCTGCTCCTGCCAGGCCGGGGTGCCGGGCACCGAGGCGTCGTCGTAGTCCTTGGCGACGTTGGCGCCGCCCAGGCCACGGTCGATGGCCAGGTTGGCCGCCGACAGGTCGAACACCGTCGCGACTTTCGCGACGCTGCCGTCGGCCAGCACCACACTGTGCACCGGCACCCGGCGGAACTGCACCGCGTCGCCCGCCACGTGCTGGAAGTGTTCTTGGGACTCGCCGGCAAAGTACGGGAACGCCACCTCGGCCACGTCGCCGCCGATCAGGCTGAGCTTGAGGTCGATCTCACGGCCCTCGCCGCCTTCACGCGGCAGGATGTTCCACTTGCCCTTCTCGCCCCAGCGATAGCCGATGGAACCTTGGGGCGAAACCAGTTGGCCGTCGGCATCCAGGGCAATGGTTTTCCATTCCGGATTGTTGTCCTGGCCGAGGTTGTCGGTCAGGTCGCTGGCCCGCAGGAAGCGGTCCGGTTGGTAGCCTGATCCGGGCGCCGCGCCGAGCATCGGCTTGAGCACCACCAGCACCGGCAGGTCGGTGTAGCGCTTGGCGTAGTCGGTGAAGTAAGCGCTGGGCTTGTCCAGGTGGAATTCTTTGAAGATCACATGGTTGAAGGCCTGGGCCAGCGCCGCGTCGGTGCCCTGCTTGGGGTTGAGCCACAGGTCGGTGAGCTTGGCGACCTCCGAATAGTCCGGGGTGATCGCCACGGTCTTGGTGCCCTTGTAGCGTACTTCGGTGAAGAAGTGCGCATCGGGGGTCCGGGTCTGGGGGACGTTGGAACCCCAGGCGATGATGTAGTTGGAGTTGTACCAGTCGGCCGATTCCGGCACGTCGGTCTGCTCGCCCCAGACCATCGGCGAGGCCGGTGGCAGGTCGCAGTACCAGTCATAGAAGCTCAGGCACGCGCCGCCGATCAGCGACAGGTAACGGGCGCCGGCGGCGTAGCTGACCATCGACATGGCCGGGATCGGCGAGAAGCCCACCACCCGGTCAGGACCGTGCTGCTTGACGGTGTAGACGTTCGCCGCCGCAATGATCTCGTTGACTTCTTCCCAGTTCGAACGGATGAACCCGCCCATGCCGCGCTTGCTCTTGTACGAGTCGGCCTTGGCCTTGTTCTCGACGATGCTGGCCCAGGCCTCCACCGGCGGCAGGGTCTGGCGCGCCTGGCGCCACAGCTTGAGCAACGGTTTGCGCACCTTCGGGTACTTGAGCCGGTTGGCGCTGTAGATGTACCAGCTGTAGCTGGCGCCCCGAGGGCAACCGCGGGGCTCGTGGTTGGGCAGGTCGTTACGGGTACGCGGGTAATCGGTCTGCTGGGTTTCCCAAGTGATAAGACCGTTCTTGACATAGATTTTCCACGAGCACGACCCGGTGCAGTTCACGCCGTGGGTGGAGCGCACGATCTTGTCGTACTGCCAGCGGGAACGGTAGACGTTCTCCCAGTCCCGGGACTCCTTGCGGGTCTCGCCATGCCCCTCGGAAAACTCGCCTTGCTTGCGGTTGAAGAACCGCAGTTGATCCAGTAAATGACTCACAGTGTCTTTCCTCTCAGGCTTGCTCCGCGGGGTCTTCGCCCCGCCCACGCAACAGGTAAAAAGTTCGTCTCAGCAGGGGGTCGCCGCGCCTTTGCGGGCGTACCACCACCAGGTCACCAGGATGCAACTCAGGTAAAAGCCGACGAACATGTAGAAGGCCATCTCCGGGCCGCCGGTCAGGGCCATCGAAGTGCCGAACGATTTGGGAATGAAGAACGCACCGAAGGCGCCCATGGCCGAGCTGAAACCCAGCACCGCCGCCGACTCCTTGCCGGCGTTCTTGAGCGCCTGCTCGCGCTGCTCGGGCTTTTTGCCCAGGGCGGCTTTTTCATGCAGGGTGCGGAAGATCACCGGGATCATGCGGAACGTGGAGCCGTTGCCCACACCGGTGGTGATGAACAGCAGCATGAACATGCCCAGGAAGCCGTAGAAGCTGCCACCCTGCCCGCCCTGCGGCAGGAAATGCATGACCCCGAACACCATCGCGATCATCAGCACGAAGTTCCACAAGGTGACCTTGGCGCCGCCGAGCTTGTCCGCCAGCCAGCCACCCAACGGCCGGACCAGCGCGCCCACCAGCGGGCCGAGGAAAGCGAATTTCAGCGCGATGACTTCCGGGAACGCGGTTTTAATCAACAACGGAAACGCCGCGGAGAAACCGATGAACGAGCCGAAAGTCGCCAGGTACAGCCAGCACATCAGCCAGTTGTGCTTGCGCTTGAAGATCACCGCCTGCTCGCTGAACGAAGCGCGGGCGCTGGACAGGTCGTTCATGCCGAACCAGGCGATCAGGGTCACGGCCAGGATGAACGGCACCCAGATGAAACCGGCGTTCTGCAACCACAGCGAGCTGCCGTCGGCGAGCACTTGCGGCTGGCCGCCCATGAAGCCGAACACGCCGAAGGAAATCACCAGCGGCACACAGAACTGCATCACCGACACGCCCAGGTTACCCAGCCCGGCGTTCAGCCCCAGGGCGGTGCCTTGTTGCGACTTGGGATAGAAGAAACTGATGTTGGACATGCTCGACGCGAAGTTGCCGCCACCGAAACCGCACAGCAGGGCGATCAGTACGAACACACTGTACGGCGTGCCCGGATCCTGCACCGCGAAGCCCATCCACAGCGCAGGGATCAGCAGCGACGCGGTGCTCAACGCGGTCCAGCGGCGGCCGCCGAAAATCGGCACCATGAATGAATAGAACACCCGCAAGGTGGCCCCCGACAGCCCTGGCAGCGCCGCCAGCCAGAACAGCTGGTCGGTGCTGAAGCTGAAACCGATGGCGTTCAGGCGCACGATCACCGTGCTCCAGACCATCCATACCGCGAAGGCCAGCAACAGCGCCGGGATCGAGATCCACAGATTGCGCCGTGCGGTCTGCTTGCCGCTGCGTCCCCAGAACGCTGGGTCTTCCGGGCGCCAGTCGTGAATCACCGGGCCTTTGTCAGGCGTTTGTAGAACGGACATGTTCTTCTCCTTGGGCAATGCTGGAAAACGGGGCCTGGCTGGCGGGCGGTTGCTTGCCCAGCAGCGGGCGCTGGCGGATTTCGCTGACGTACATCCAGATCAGCGAGACCCAGACCACGCCGTACAGCAACATGAAGCAGGACGAGCGCACGCCGGTGAGGTCCACCAGCGCGCCAAACATGATCGGCAGCACGAACCCGCCCAGGCCGCCGGCCAGACCGACAATGCCGGACACCGCGCCCATGTTTTTCGGGTAGTCGTTGGCGATGTACTTGAAGACCGAGGCCTTGCCGAACGCGAAGGCAATGCCCATCACGAACAGCAGCACGGTGAACAGCGTGGCGTTGAGACCGATGTGGAAATCGACGATGCCGTTGACGGTCTGCACCTGCAGTTGGGTTTGCGGATAGGACAGCAGGAACAGGCAGATCCAGCTGACCCACAGCACCCACCAGGTGACGCTCTGGGCGCCCCAGCGGTCCGACATCCAGCCGCCGACGGCCCGCAGCACGCCGCCAGGCAGCGAGAAACAGGCCGCCAGCAGTGCCGCGCTTTGCAGGCTGAAGCCGTATTCCTGCACGTAGTATTTGGTCATCCACAGGGCCAGGGCCACGTAGCCACCGAACACGATCGAGTAGTACTGGCAGTAGCGCCACACGGCCGGCTCTTTCAACGCCTTGAGCTGTTCGCGCAAGCCGGCGCCACCGCTGCTGCGGTGTTCCTTCTTCTCGGCGGTGAGGAACCAGAACAGCAGCGCGGTGATGAACAGGATGGCGCTGAATACCTTCGGCACCAGGTGCCAGCTGCCGAGGGCAATCAACGCCGGGGCGAGGAATTTGGTGACCGCCGAACCTGCGTTGCCGGCGCCGAACACGCCCATTGCAAAGCCCTGGTTCTGTTTGTCGAACCACTTGGCGACATAGGCAATGCCGACCGAGAACGAACCGCCGGCCAACCCGACGAACAGGCCCAGTACCAGGAACTGCCAGAACGCGGTCGCCAAGGTGATCAGGTACAGGGGCAGCACGCAGGCGAGCATCAGCAGGAAGAACACGATCCGCCCGCCGAAGCGGTCGGTCAGAAGCCCCAGGGGCAGACGCACCAAGGATCCGGTCAGCACTGGCGTAGCGGCCAACAGGCCGAACTGGGTCTCATTGAGGGCGAGCAATTGCTTGATCGGCACGCCCAGCACGGCAAACATCATCCAGACCATGAAGCACACGGTGAAGGCCAGGGTACTCATCCCCAGTACCAGCCCTTGTTGCACTTGCGCTCGCATCACGACGCACCCCAGTCAGTTCGATGGGCGCAGACTAGTGATGCCTACCCCGCAGAAACTTGACCTGGGTCAACGAGCCCCTGGGGGGCCGTGGCCTATGCTTGGCCCGCCTACCTCCAAGGTGGTAGACCGGAACATTGATAAAACCCTTTGTTTATCAAGGTCCTGAACAGGTTGGCCGAGGCTTTCAGGGAAACGGAGCGGCCGACAACTCTTTAGAGGTAGTGCACCCAGGATCGGCTGCAACACCCCAGTTCCAGGCGCGATCCATGTCCAGGTATCCGATTTTCTTGCAGAGCCAGCCGCGATGATGCGCTGGCTGCGCAGCTCCCTGCCCGCTCGCGCCGGGCTGGCGGTGATCCTCATCGCCGTCCTGGCTCTCGCCAGTTCCTTGAGCGCCGGCCTGATCGCCTGGTTCAGCCAGGGCGACGCCGCGGCCATCAACACCGCCGGCTCCGTGCGCATGGAGACCTATCACCTGAGCTGGAAGCTGGCGGCGGGCGACAGCACCGAGATCCCGGCGATCACCGCCAGCCTGCAACAACGCCTCGACAGCCCTTCCCTGCGCGCCGTGCTGGAAGACGGGCCGACCACCTCCTTGCGCCAGAGCTACCTGAACCTCGTGCAACGCTGGAACCAGACCCTGCGCCCGGCCATCGAGCGCGGCGACGGGGCGTTCTTTCAGGCCAGTGCCAGTTCCTTCGTCGAACAACTGGACCAGTTCGTCAACCTGCTGCAACGCCAGAGCGAGCACAAACAGGGCTGGCAACAGGCGATCCAGGGCATGGCGCTGTTCAGCACCATGATCATTCTGTTGATCGGCCTGTATGAATTGCAGTACGCAGTGGTCTCGCCCTTGCAGGAGCTGGTGGACGCAACCCAGCGCTTCCGGCGTGGCGAGTTCCAGGTACGGGTCAATCATCAGTCCGAGGATGAACTGGGCCAGTTGGCGACCAGCTTCAACACCATGGCCGAGACCATCGAGCAATCCCACCGCACCCTGGAGGATCAGGTCCGGCAGAAGACCTTGCACCTGCAACAGGCCAACGCCGCCCTGGAACTGCTCTACCAGAGCAGCCGCAGCCTGGCGACACGCCAGGCGAATGCCGAGGGCCTGGATGAATTGATCGCACGCTTCCAGCAACGGTTGCCGGGCCTGCGTTTGTCGCTGTGCCTGCAAGGGCAACTGCAAGCACCCGCGCGGCAGCTGCTGGCCTTGCATGGCGCCAACAGCCGCCAGGTGTGTGCCAGCAGCGACTGCGCCACCTGCGACAAACACCACGCCGCTCGTCCGCAGGCCTTCAGCATCAGCAACCAGGGCAACGAACTGGGTGAACTCAAGGCGCATTTTGTCGACGGGCATGCAGCGCAGCCCTGGGAAACCGAACTGATCCAGGCCCTGGCCAACCTGATCGGCACCTCGCTGTCCCTCAAGCGCCAGCGCGAACAGGACCATCGCCTGCTGTTGCTCGACGAGCGCACGATCATTGCCCGCGAGCTGCATGACTCCCTGGCCCAGGCCTTGTCGTACATGAAGCTGCAAGTGAGCCGCATGCAGACCCTGATGCGTCGGGGCGAACCGGTGCAGACCCTGGAAACCGTCACTGGCGAACTGCGTGAAGGGCTGAACAATGCCTACCGTCAACTGCGGGAATTGCTCACCACGTTCCGCTTGCAGATCCACGACGATGGCCTGGTGGAAGAACTCAAGGACACCGCCGAGGAGTTTTCCAACCGCGGGGATTTCCAGGTGCATCTGTTCATCGACAGCCTGGCCTTCGAACTCTCGGCCAGCGAACAGATTCACATCCTGCAGATCACCCGCGAGGCCCTGTCCAACTGCCTGCGCCACGCCCATGCCGAGAACGCCTGGCTGGAACTGCGCCAGGAAGGCGAAACCGTACGGCTGTCGATCGAAGACGACGGCCGGGGCTTTTGCGGCGAGGTGGACCAGCGCGAGCATCATGGCTTGAACATCATGAACGAACGGGCCCGCAGCTTGCGCGGGCAACTGCAGATTCTCTCCCGGACACCCCAGGGCACCCGTATCCAGGTGCAGTTCCAACCGGAATTCCTGGGCCAACACGCTGAAGGCATCGCCCTATGAACGCGCCCCTGCGCCATTCCCTCTTATTGGTCGACGACCACCCGATGATGCGTCGCGGAATCCGCCAGATGCTGGAGCTTGAAGACGACCTGCGGATCGTCGGTGAAGCCAGTCACGGCGAAGAAGCCCTGGCGCTGATCGAACCGCTCAAGCCCGACCTGGTGCTGCTGGACAACAACATGCCGCAGATGAACGGCATCGAGACCCTGCGCCGGCTGCGCGCCATGCATTACACCGGCAAGGTGCTGCTGTTCACTGTGTCCGATGCCGAGGACGACATTCGCGACGCCTTACGCCTGGATGCCAACGGCTACCTGCTCAAGGACATGGAACCCGAGTTGTTGATCCAGTACATCCGCGACGCCCTGGACGGCGCCCTGGTGATCAGCCCCGGCCTGACCCGCGCCATGGCCCAGGCCCTGCGCTCCCCGCCACGCCAGACCGAGGTGGAACTGACCGAACGCGAACGCCAGGTGCTCAAGGCCATCGCCAGCGGCTACAGCAACAAGGTCATCGGCCACAAGCTCGGCATTACCGAAGGCACGGTGAAGGTCCACGTGAAAAACCTGCTGCACAAACTCGGCCTGCGCTCCCGGGTCGAAGCCGCGGTATGGGCGATGGAGCATCTGCGCGGCGCGGGCTAGCCATCCGCTCTACGCTCCCACAGGGGTCTGGCGTTTAACAGACTGCCCATCCCTCTTCCGAGGTAAGCCTGCCGAGGCATAGGCCCGGGGGCGTCCTGGCCCTACCATGACGGCACGCGGAGGTACGCCATGCTGACCCACCCTTCCATCGTTTTACTGTTGCGTCGCCATCACCTGTTCAGCCAATTGCCGGAGCGGGTTTTCGAAGACGTCTGCAACCTCGCCGTGCTCAAGCGCGTGGATTGCAACAGCACCCTCATGCACCAGGGCGACCCGGCCAGGCGGTTCTTCTTGCTGGTCAGTGGCCAGATCAAACTGTTCCGGGTCACCGGCGAAGGCCAGGAAAACCTGGTGGAGATCATCCAGCCGGGACAGACGTTCGCCGAGGCGTTGCTGTTCAGCCAGGCCCGTTGCTACCCGGTCAGTGCGGCGGCAATCAAGGACAGCGTCTTGGTGAGCATCGAAGGCACTCACTATCGCAAGGCCCTGGAAGACCAGCCCCAGGTCTGCCTGGCAATTCTGGGAAGCATGAGTATCCACCTGCACCAACGCCTCAAGGACATCGACAACCTGACCCTGGCCAGCGCCAGCCGACGGGTCATCAATTTCCTGTTGCAGGAACGCGATCCCCGCGACGGCCAGGTGGTGCTGCAAGTGTCCAAGCGCCTGGTGGCCTCCAAGCTGGGGATTCAGCCGGAGACCTTCTCGCGGATCCTGCATCGGCTGGTGGACGGCGGGTTGATTGCCATGGAGCGGCGCAATATCCGGATTCTGGCTGAGGATCAGTTAATGGATTACCAACAGTAAACCGCGTCCCCCTGTGGCGAGGGAGCTTGCTCCCGCTGGGCTGCGCAGCAGCCCCCAACAAGCCCCCCCACATACCTGACGCACCGCAGTGACTGACCCAAGGGCCGCTTCGCAGCCCAGCGGGAGCAAGCTCCCTCGCCACAGGTGCTGTGCGCTTCAATCTGTCTCTGGCATCCCTTTCATCATCGGCACCAGATACTCGAACAACACATTCCCCTGCTCATCCGTGCAATCGACCCCGAAGCGCTTGCGCAAGCCCAACTGGCTCAGGATCACATGCACATCGGCCTTCAATGCGTGCTGCTGCAAACAGCCCTGCACGCATTGCAAGGGACAGCCGTCCAGCGCAATGATCCGCCGTCCCGAGCGTGCCTTGTTGACCAACGCCGCGACATGCCCGCCCACCCCGACAATGCAGGACATCTCGGCCAGGCCTGCCCGATCCAGGCGCAGGGCGACGGTATTGGCCAGCTGCGCGACGTTGGAGCAGCCGGAGCAGGAGTACACCAGGGGCAAATCATCGAGAGCGTTCATCTCATCCCACCGTTGCCAGGCCTTTTCCCGCCCGCTCCAGGTTGCGCCACAACCAGGGCGGCAACACGTCCGGATCGAGGCTGTCGATCAGGTTTTTCAGTGCCAACCCCAGTTCGGTATCCCCTTCGATCACCAGTCGCCGCCGGAAGAACAGCGTGTCCGGATCCTCCTGACGGCTGGCCAACAGCAGGAACTCGCGCCAATTGCCGCTGATGGTGACCTGGGCCTCGGCCCGTTCGGCGATGCGCAAGCCGTCGCGGGCCAGGGTCAGGTACCAGCACAACTTCAAGTCGAGCACCCGCAGGCACAACCAGCGCCCGCGCAGCACATCGAACCCGCCATCGCCCAGCGGTTCGGCCAGGCAGCGGTTGAGGGCCTGCTGCAACGCCAGGCGCTGCACCACGAACGGCACCTTGCCCACCAGCGGCAACAAGCGATCGGCGCTTTTGAGCAGCCATTTTTTCGGACTCAGCACAGGCCCGCCTCCTCTACCTTGAGCATGCCGGCATGGCCATGCCAGTAACCGTTGCAACCTTCGACATACAGCGGCGGCGCCTCGCCCTGACGGACTTTGTCGAACGCCGTGACCACCTCGGCCATGCCCTGGGCCCGCGGACTCAGGCGCAGTACATCCGCGCCGCAGGCGACCAATGCCGGGTAGTCGGCCAGCAGGTTGGTGATCTCGCCTGACATCGTCTGGATGCCGTTGAGGGTGAACAGTTGCTGGCCTTCCTGACTGCTTAACGCCAGGCCATCGGGGTAATTGATGCAGCAGAACTGGCAATCGTCCTTGGGCCGGTTTTCGGCCCGGGCGGTAAAGCAGCGCGCCGAGTAGGCCAAGGGCAGATGACCGTAGGCAAAGATCTCCACCTCGGGCACCTCGCGGCCCAGTTCGCGCACCTGCTCCAGCACATCGGCAATCAGCGCGGCGGAGCATTCCACCGGCGGCACCCAGCGCATCATGCCGCCGTCGAGCAACTGCCCGAGGGCATGCCCGTTGTACAGGTTCAGCGCCGGTCCGCCCACGAACGGCAGCTTGCGCTCGGCAAGAAACTGCACCGCGCCCATGTCGTTGGCTTCCACCAGCAACTGGCCGTTGTCACACAGCCGGCGCAAGGTCGACAGCTCCGAGGCGGCCTCGATCAGCGTCAGGCTCGACAACACGATCTGCGCCTGACTGCAGCCTTGCAGCTCGCGGCCCAGGCCCAACCATTGATCCAGCGAGAGTGCCCGGCGCTTGGAACACACGGTTTCTCCCAGGTAAATCACGTCCAGCGGCAATGCCGACATCTCGGCATAAAAATTCCCCAGTTGCGTCTTGTCCCAGTAAAACAGGACCGGTCCCAGGCTGAGTTTCATCGGACCTCCTTCATTGCCATGATCGATGGTAGGCACCCAGCGTGGTCTGGCTGCCTTCGGACAGCCCGGCCAGCGCCTGGCGCCATTCTTCGCGTACCCGGAACCGCTGTGGCGCGGCCTGGTGGGCATCCAGTGCAGCGCGCCAGACCCGGGTCACTTGCTCGACATAAGCCGGGCTGCGCTGGCGGCCTTCGATCTTCACCGCTTCGACACCGATAGCAACCAGCTCCGGCAGCAGGTCCAGGGTGTCGAGGCTGGTGGGTTCTTCCAGCGCGTGGAAACGCTTGCCGCCCACCAGGAAGCGGCCCTTGCACAGCGTCGGATAGCCGGCCGGCTCTTCGGGTGTGTAGCGGTCGATCAGCACCTCGCTCAGGCGTGCGCTCAAGCCTTGGGCGTCTTCGCTCCAGCGCACCGCCTTGGCTGGCGAGCAGACGCCGCAGAGGTTCGGCGATTCGCCTGTGATGTAGGAAGACAGGTGACAGCGGCCCTCGGCCATGATGCACAGGCTACCGAAACCGAAGACCTCGATCGGCACCGGGCTGGCCGCAGCCACCTGCCGCACCTGGGCCAGGGACAGCACCCGTGGCAGCACCGCACGGCGGATGTCGTAGCGCTGGGCATAAAAACCCAGGGCCGCGGCATGGGTCGCCGAGCCCTGGACCGACAGATGCAGCGCCAATCGGGGATGACGCTGGGTGGCGTAGCCGAGCACACCGGGGTCGGCGGCAATCAGCGCATCGACGCCGAAATCCGCAGCGCGGTCCACCGCTCGTTGCCAGCGCTCCCAGCCCTTGGGTTGCGGGTAGGTGTTGACCGCCACGTACAGCTTGCGTTGGTGCTGGCGAATATGCGCGACCGCTGCGTCAAACTGTTTGTCGTCCATGTTCAGCCCGGCGAAATGCCGGGCATTGGTGTCATCGCGAAAGCCGACATAGACGGCATCGGCGCCTTGGCGCACCGCCGCTTTGAGGGCAGGCAGGTTCCCTGCCGGGCAAACCAGTTGCATGGGGCATCCTCAGGAGAAAACACAAGCGCCGCCAGTCTAGCCAGCCCTCGGCGGGTGACCTTGACGGCAATCAATTGCGCTCAGTGCATCAGTGTGGCGAACGGCAGATACAGGACCCCGTCGTGCTTGTGCACCTGCGTCTCACGCTCCACCAGCGCCAGCCCGTCGGCCCAGCAGGCGGCGCTCAACATCGCCGAGCTTTGCTGGGGATGCAGCTCCGCGCACAAATGACCGCCGGCATCCTGGCTCAACCTGGCGCGCAAGTATTGCCGGCGCTTGTTGCGTTGCAGCCAGTCGAACCCGGCCGGCACCGGTAGTGGCACGGGCAGCACGTCGCCCATGCCTTGGGCGCGAAACAGGAATGGACGCACCACGATCAGCGCGGTGATCAGCGCCGCCGAAGGATTGCCCGGCAGGCCGATCCAGGGTTTGCCTTCCACGTCGCCGAAGGCCAACGGCTTGCCCGGCTGGATCGCCAGGCGCCAGAGGTCGATGCTGCCCAGGCCCTCGATGGCTTGCTTGAGATGGTCCTCCTCACCCACCGAAACGCCGCCGGAAGTCAGTAGTACGTCGCACTCGGCAGCGGCCAGGCTCAAGGCTTGCCGGCTGGCCAGCAATTGGTCGGGCATGACCCCGAAGTCGTGCACCTCCAAGCCCCAGCCGCGCAGTAATGCGGCGAGGCTATGGCGATTGCTGTTGTAGATCTGCCCCGGCGCCAGCGGCTCACCCGGTTCGCGCAGCTCATCGCCGCTACTGAGCAGACCCACCCGCAGCGGGCGGTAGACCTCTACCCGGCCGATCCCGGCGCCGGCCAGCAACCCGAGCTCCTGGCCGCGCAGGCGCGTGCCGGCCCGAAGAAGCCGTTCGCCTCGGCGCAGTTCTTCGCCCTCCTTGCGCACGTGTTCGCCGCAGTCAAGTGCCGGCAACCAGACCCGCTCGCCCTCGACCCGGCAGCTCTCCTGAGGCACCACCGTGTCCGCCCCCGGCGGCAGCGGCGCACCGGTGAAGATCCGCACCGCCTGCCCTGCGCCCAGCGGCTCGCCGGGGCCGTCACCGGCGGCGATCCGTCCGACCACCGTCAGGCATCCACCATCGGTCGGCACATCGGCGGCTCGCAAGGCGTACCCGTCCATGGCGCTGTTGTCCCAGGCCGGCAGGTTCATCGGACAGAAAATGTCTTGGCTCAACACCCGGGCCAATGCTTGATCCAGGGTGAGCTGCTGCACCGCCGGGGGCGGCGGCGCCTGATCCAGCAGATGCCGGATCGCCTCATCCACCGGCACCAGCGCGCCGCTGTCGCACACCCGCCCGCTCATGAGCGCGTCTCGCAGGCCGCAGGGGCTACACCGTCCTGAGGCTTGAGGTGCGGGGTGAAATTGCATGGGCCGGTGCGACTGTCCAACTGCCCGACGAGGATCTGCTCCCAACCGGTCCGGCAAGCACCCGGCGAACCCGGCAGGCAACACACCAGCACACCGTTGCTCATCCCGGCCAATGCTCGCGACTGCAGGCTGGACATGCCTATTTCCGCCAGCGACACCTGGCGGAACAATTCGCCAAAACCGTCCACCTGTTTGTCCAGCAGCGGCAGCACCGCCTGGGGCGTGTTATCCCGTGGGGTAAAACCGGTGCCGCCGGTCATCAGCACCACTTGCACGGCGGGGTCGGCAATCCATTGGGAGACCTGGGCGCGGATCTGGTAGATATCGTCCTTCACCAGGGCCCGGCTGATCAGTACATGCCCGGCCGTTTGCAGCAGATCAGCGAGGGTCTGCCCGGAGGTGTCGGTGTCGAAGGTGCGGGTATCGCTGATGGTCAGTACCGCAATGTTCAGGGGTTGGAAAAGGCGTTGCGTCAGATGGGCCATGATCAGCCGTCCTGTCAGAAAAGATGGCCCAGCCTGAACCGCATTCCCTGCCGGGCCTATTCCTCCTTCGAGGTACCTCCCCCGGCGCTCAAGGCGCCAGGCGGCTGCGCTGCCATGCTGCGTCGCGCAGGCGATAGTCGAGACGGTCATGCAGCCGGTCGGCACGGCCCTGCCAGAACTCCAGGCGCTCAGGCCGCAGGCAATAACCGCCCCAATGCTCGGGGCGCCGCAGCGGTTGCCCGGCAAACCGCTGTCGGGCCTGGGCCAGCAAGGCTTCGAGCGCTGCCCGGTCCTTTAGCCCATGACTTTGCGGCGAGGCCCAGGCACCGATGCGACTGGCCAGGGGCCTGGATTCGAAATAGGCATCCGACAACGTCGGATCCAACCTCTGGACCGTTCCTTCGACACGCACCTGCCGCTCCAGCCCTGGCCAGAAAAACGTCATGGCCGCCCAGGGATTGGCCGCCAGGTCCTGCCCCTTGGCGCTGTCGTAATTGCCGAAGAACACGAAGCCGTCGTGGTCGAACCCCTTGAGCAACAGCACCCGACAATGGGGCCGGCCCGCGGCGTCCACGGTCGCCAGGTGCATGCTGTTGGCTTCTATCGGCGGGCTTTCGGTGTCGCGGGCCTGTTGCATCCAGCGCTCGAACAGAACCAGCGGATCGTCCGGCGCCTGGGCTTCGTTGAGGCCGTCGAGGGTGTACTGGCGACGCATGTTGGCCAGGGACAGCGGCATAGCAGTATCTCCACAGGGGGTTCGGCCCAGTGTGGAGTGTGGGATGAGGGGTGGCCTTGATCGTTGTCAATGCGGGGTTGTCGATGGGCTGTGCCGACACCATCGCGAGCAGGCTCGCTCCCACAAGGGATCTGCGGCGCTCACGATACCTGTGGGAGCGAGCTTGCTCGCGATGAAGCCGACTCGATTCAAAGCCCTACTTAAGCCCCAACCGCCGCGCCAGTTTATGCAGATTGCTCGGATCCACCTCCAACAACCGCGCCGCCCCCGCCCAGTTCCGAGCGCAGCGCTCCAGGGCCTTGAAGATCGCCTGGCGCTGGCAATTGTCGACCGTTTCACTCAAGGACCGGACTGGCTCGTCAACGATCTCCATGGACGACTCGGGCACCGCGTGCGCCGGGGATGCAGCGACATCCAGATCCAGCACTTGCGGCTCCAGGGTCATGATCAGGCTGCGACTGGCGCCGCGGCTCAGTTGCTTGAGCGCCGCGCGGCTGATCACATGCTCCAGCTCGCGCACGTTGCCCGGCCAGCTGTAGTCCAGCAGCGCCTGCTCGGCAGCCGGTGACAGGCGCAACCCGCGCAAGCCCAGGCGGGTACGGTTCAGTTCGAGGAAGTGCCCGGCCAGCATCAGCACATCGTGACCACGCTCGCGCAGCGGTGGGATCGGCACCGGATAGACCGACAGCCGGTGATACAGATCGGCACGGAACAGCCCGTCGCGAATACTGTCCGGCAGGTGCCGGTTGGTGGCGGCGATGATTCGCACATCGACGTGCAGCGGCTTGTCTGCGCCCAGGCGCTGGATCTCGCCGTTCTGCAAGGTGCGCAGCAGCTTGGCCTGCACGCTCAACGGCAGCTCGCCCACCTCATCGAGAAACAGCGTGCCGCCATTGGCCGCGTCGAAACGCCCGGCGCGGTCGGTGGTCGCCCCGGAAAACGCGCCTTTGACGTGACCGAACAATTCGCTCTCGGCCAAGGACTCCGGCAACGCCGCGCAATTGACCTGGACCAGCGGCTTGCGGCAGCGCCGGGACAAACGATGCAAGCGCCGGGCGAACAACTCCTTGCCCACTCCGGTTTCCCCCAGTAACAGGACCGGTAACTCGGAGTCGGCCAGTACATCCAATTCGTTGAGCAACTGCTGCAAGCCTTCGCTGCGACCGAGGATCTCGCCCTCCTCGCTCGGCAGGCGCAGGTCTGGCGCATCGCTGCGCGAGGCGCGCAGGCTACGGTTTTCCTGCTCCAGCCGGGTCACCCGCACTGCTGCCTCGATCTGCAACGTGCAGCGCTTGAGTTCTTCACGGGCACGGCTGTCGAACGTACCGGCGTGCAAGGCGTCCAGGGTAATCGCGCCCCAGAGCCGGCCTTCCACGTACAGACTCACGCCCATGCAGTCGTGCACCGGCAGCGGCTCGCCGACATGAGGGTCGAGCAAGCCGTCATAAGGATCCGGCAAACGGCTGTCGGGCTCGAACCAGGTCGGCTCGCGGGACGCCATGATCGCCGCCAGACGCGGATGCTGGGCAATCACGAAGCGCCGGCCCAGTGCCTCGTGAACCAGCCCGACGGTCGCCACGGGCCGCAGGCTGTCTTCGTCCAGGCGCAACAGGCCCACGGCACCGCTATTGAAGTATTCGCGCAGGGTCTGCACCAGGCGCTGCAATCGCACCGCATTGGGCAGCTCGACAATCAGGTCGGCGGCCAGGCTTTCACGCAGCATGGTAGTGGTTACCCTCCGGGGTACGTTTGACCCCTCTGCCACAGGGTGACAATCACCCCGCGAAAAAATTACCAGCGATTAATCAACAACTTACAGATGGCATGGCGACTGCAACGCCTGGGTATCCGTCCCTCCCGGGATCCAACCCAAGGAAACACGATGAGCCTCGACTTGCTGGACCAAAGCCTCGGCCAACTGGCCTGCGACATCCCCGGTGCGACCCGTACCTTCCATCATTACAACCTCGACTTCTGTTGCGGCGGGCAAAAATCCCTGCGCGAAGCGGCCCTCGGCAAAGGCCTCAATCCACTGCTGATCGCCGACGCCCTCAGCACTCTGCAAGCCGCCGGCGAGCCGGGACACGACTGGCGCGACGAGCCCCAGGCACTGCTGATCGCTCATATCCTGGAGCGTTACCACGCCCGGCACCGCGAGCAACTGCCGGAGCTGATCCGTCTGGCCCGCCGCGTCGAGCAAGTGCACGGCGCACGGGCCAGTTGCCCGAACGGCCTGGCCGACCACCTGGAAGACATGTACCAGGAACTCGAAGGCCACATGCTCAAGGAGGAGCAGGTGCTGTTCCCGATGCTCCAACACGGCCTGGGCGAACGCGCCTCGGCGCCGATCCAGGTCCTGCGCTATGAACACGACCAGCACGGTGAAGCCCTGGAAACCCTGCTCGCCCTGACCGACCACATCACCCCACCCGCCGACGCGTGCAACACCTGGCGCGCCTTGTACCGCGGGCTGGTGGAGTTTCGTGACGACCTGATGCAGCACATTCATCTGGAAAACAATGTGTTGTTCGTCAATGCGATGAGGCCTGATCGCTGATCATCAAACACCACAATTCCCCTTGTGGGAGCGAGCCTGCTCGCGATAGCGGAGGATCAGCCAGCATCGGTGGTGACTGGCATACCGCTATCGCGAGCAGGCTCGCTCCCACAGGTTCAGTGGTGTTTGTTCACACTTGGAATTGCCAATAGAACATCCCCTTCGCCAACAGCACAATCAGCAGCATATGCCCGAGAATGCTGCGCCGTATCCAGCTGGCTCGTCCCGGGCTCAGGCGGCCTTTGCGCAGCCAGTGCGCCAGCCATAAATAGTGTCCGATGATGCTCAACGCCAGCAGGATCTTCAGGCTCAGCAGCAGGCCGAAACTGCTATCGAGCGGTTGGCTCAAGGCGCCACGATGCTGCCAGGCCAGGCCAATGCCGGCGCCGTACAACAACAGCACGACGCCGTGCAGCACCTGCCGCGAGCGCTTGCCGATGGCCTGGTCGGCAGCGTCCCTGGCCTCTACGGCCAGTGGCCTGCGGGCGGTATGCCAGATAAAGACTTCGAAAAACAGCGTGCCGATGAAGGCAATCGCCGCCAACAAGTGGGTGACCAGCAAGAGCCCATACATTATCGATTACCTGCGCTCAGTCGTTTCATCCCGGATGCCCATCCACCCGAGCCTGCAACAGCATCGGCCCGTACCGCCAGGCATAGAGCCCGAACGCCAGCGTCCAGCACACCCCCGCCAGCCATAGTCCGGCCAACGAGAACACCAGCACCAGCAGCACGCGACTCAAGCACGCCAGGTTCAACAGGATAAACGCCAACGTCATACCTGCTGGCGGCTCCAGGGGACGTCCGGTATGACCCAGGCTGACACGGGCAATCATCGCCAGGATCAGCCCGGCCATGGCGCCGATGGTCAGGCTGTGGACCGCCAGGCTCGGGTTCACCGGCACGCCGAAATGCCATAGCGCCATGCCCAGGCAGGCCAGTGCCAGCCAGGCGTAGGCCAGGTGCAGCGACCACAGCAGCGGCACTCGCCATAGGTCCCGATCATGCCAACGCACCAGGCGAATCCCGTGGCCCACCGCCAGTGCAGCGAACAGCAGGCCGCAAGCGATATGGGGCGTCAGCGCCACGCCGAACGCATACAACAGCGCCACCAGCGCCGATCCCAGCAATAACAGGCGATCGAGCCACGGCCAGGCCGCGACGCCTTGCACCCGGCCAAGACCGCGCTGGGTGAAGAACGGGATCACCCGCCCACCGATCAACCCCATCATCGCCGCCACCAGCCATAGGCCGGTGAGCACGCTTTGCCGCTCGATGCCCTCGTTACGCTGCACCAGGCCATAGACCGACAAGCCGTCGGCCGCGGCCAACAGTAGCAATACCAGGACGATCGGGTAATTGCGCTTCTGCCGCACGCGCCACAAGGTCAAGCCCATCAGCGCCGCCACAGCCAGGGCAAAACCCAGCTCCAGCAATGCCAACAATGGCCAGGGCGCATCAATCAGCCAGGCCAGCCGAGCCCCCAGCCATAGCACCGTCAGCGCTGCCAGCCGCTTGCCGCTGAGGCCTGGGGTCCCGGTCCAGGTCTGCACCGCCGTCAGCAGGAACCCTGCGATGATTGCCAGGCCAAACCCGAACAACAGCTCATGACGGTGCCAGGCCAGCCAGCCACCGGCCGGCTGCCACCCGGACAACCGTCCGCTGAACGCCGCCAGCCACAGCGGGACGGCCAACAGCGCCAACACGCAGCCGGCCAGGAAGAACGGCCGGAACGCGAGGCGCCACAGCGGCAAAATGGCCATGGCCTTGCGACGGTCGAGCACTTGCATACTTCACTCCTTAACCTCATCGAGTCGCGGGGCCACTGACGAGGGTCAACGAACAGGGTTCGAATGATCGGCTATCGATGCCCGAGGGAGCTTGTCTCAGATCAAGCTCGCTTGCGGATGATCGACTACCTCAAAGTGTCCTTTGCAAGGGGCTTGCCGCAATTGCCTCGCGATCATGCCAAGGCACATATGAATATGCCCCCTGTGGGAGCGAGCTTGCTCGCGATGGCGGTCGCACATGTAGCATCGATGCAACCTGCCCTGCCGCAATCGCGAGCAAGCTCGCTCCCACAGGGACCCTCAGGGTACTTAGAACCCTATCAGGGTTCTTTTAACCCTGTCGCATTTGGGTCATTTTCACCCTCTACCTCCCGAACCTTGCTGAATACCTGCCCCCCAGCGCCTGGCCCGGCTCTTGCTCAGCCAGCTCATAGACTGTCTATCCGGGCCCCCTCCATGAAGTACATCGCTCTGCCTTTGACCTGGTTCGTCGTGCTGTCCTGCATCCTGGCACTCGCCAGCGGCCTGTCCCTGAGCCTGATCTGATCCGATCCATTTCCCGTCTTAAAAAGGATTCCATCCCATGGTGCTCCACCGCATCCATCACCAGATTCTGCGCAGCCATCACCTGTTCGAGCCGTTGAACGAGGAACAACTCGACGAATTGATGAGCACCAGCCAACTGTTGAACGTCGACAGGGGCGAGCCGCTGTTTCTCCAGGGCGAGCCGGCCCAGGCGTTTTATTTCGTGATCGCCGGCGCAGTGAAGATCTATCGCTTGACCCCGGACGGCCAGGAAAAGGTCTTCGAGGTGATCGGCGAGCGCCAGACCTTCGCCGAAGCCATGATGCTGATGGACACCCCCAACTACGTCGCCTCTGCCGAAGCGGTCGGACCGACCCAGTTGTACCGGCTGTCCAACGCCACCTACATGCGCCTGTTGCAAAGCAACAGCCGGCTGACCTTTGCCCTGCTCGGCAAGCTCTGCGTGCGCCTGCACCAGCGGGTCAACGAGATCGAGACGCTGTCACTGAAGAACGCCACCCACCGTGTGGTGCGCTACCTGCTCACGCAGCTGGTGCGCCTGCAAACTGTCGACAGCCAGTTCGAACTGCCGATGGCCAAGCAGCTGATCGCCGGGCACCTGTCGATCCAGCCGGAAACCTTCTCGCGGATCATCCGGCGCCTGATCGACGAAAAGATCATCACCCAGGACGGTCGGCAGATCGCAATCCTCGACCGCCTGCGCCTGGAGCAGTTCGAATGAGCCCGCAACCCACCTGCCTGTACTGCCAACGGGCCTATCACGCCGATGAAAGCGAATGCCGCCAGTGCGGCATGCCCTTGCCGACCGAAGCGAAACTGGCCGGCGAACGGCGATTGCGGCGGTTCACCTGGTTCTGTGTCGGCTTGACGCTGTTCTGCATCGTCATGTTCTTCTGGCTGCCCCGCGACATCGGCTGAACGCTCAATCCTGGGTCAATTGCCGGTACAACTGCACAAGGCGCAGCGGCAGTTGCGCAGGCTGGCGAATCAAGGTGTAGCCATTGGCGCCGAACATGTACGGCAGATAGTCCCCCGCCTCACGGTCAATGGTGATGCAGAACGGCGTCAGCCCCTGGCGCCGCGCTTCGAGCACCGCCTGGCGGGTGTCTTCCACGCCGTAGCGTCCCTCGTAGAGATCCAGGTCATTGGGTTTGCCGTCGCTGAGCAACAGCAACAGTTTGCGCCGCCGTTTGCAGCCCGCCAGCCGTTGTGTAGCGTGGCGGATCGCTGCACCCATGCGCGTGTAATAACCGGGTTTGAGACCCTGGATCCGGCCACGGGTGTGGTCGTCGTAGCGTTGGTTGAACGTCTTGAGTTCATGCAGCCGCACCTGTTGGCGGCGCAACGAGGAGAACCCGTACAAGGCGAAATCGTCCCCCAGCACCGAGAGGGTCTCACCGAACAGCAACAGACTGTCGCGGATCACTTCGATCACCCGATGCTCGTCGTTGAGGTGGGCGTCGGTGGACATCGACAGATCCGCCAGCAACAGGCAGGCCAGGTCGCGGCGGGTCTGGCGTTGTTCGAGGAACAGGCCGCGTTCGCTGCATGGGCCGTGCTGGCGCTCGACGTGGAAATCCAGCCAGGCTTGCAGGTCCAGCTCCGCCCCCTGGGTCTGCTGGCGCAGCCATTGGCGGTCGTTGCGCAAGTGCTCGAACTGGCGGCGCAAGCGTTGCGCCGCAGGACGCAGGCGTACCGGCAGCGGCTGGGGTTCGCAGTCACGGGGAATAAAGGTCTGCAGGCTGACGTAGTCCTCCTGCAGGCGCTGTTTGCGGTAGTCCCATTCCGGCAACAGAACGCCCTCGCCCAGGGGGATGTCATCCACGTCGGCCGGTGGCAAGTCCAGATGCAGCTTCAAGCCACCCCCTTTGCGCAAGCGGGTCCGCGACAGGCTCAACTGGTCGAGGTCTTCGGCAACGCGGGCGGCGTCCGGATCTTCGCTGTCATCGGCCCAGCGATCCAGGTCAACGTGCTCGGTCCAGCTGAACAGGTTTTCCAGGCGCACGATCAGCAAGCCGCCGTCGCGGGTGGTTTCGTCGATCCGCTCGGCGCGCTTGCGACCGCCCTTCTGCTCACCTGCCGGGGTCGCCAGGTATTGCTCGGATTCCTCCAGGTCGGCGGCCTGGGGATCGGCCAGGTGTTGCGCAGGATACAGCCACAACGGCAGCGGCCAGGCCGCCCGTTCGCTGCGCGGAAACTGCTCGACGCTGCCCGGTTCGCGCAACGCCTGGCACAGCGCGCGCTCCAGGGCCGCTTCGGCCGGGTTAAGACTGGCCGGGTCGGGGCGCAAGGCCAGATGCGCCTCCACCAGGCGCCGATAGCGCGCACGCATTGCCGGATAGCGTTGCAACACCGCCAGGGTCCAACGCTGGTTGTCACGCGCCCAATGTTGCATCGGCCCGGACTGCGCGGCCAACAAGGCGAGCCAGCGATACAGTTCCTCGTTCAGCCGGGTATCGGGAAGCACCGCCAGGCTCGCTGGCAAGCGCAGGTTGTCACCATCGCACCAGGCCAGGGGCATCTGTTTGCAAGTGCCGGCGATCTGCCGCAACAGGTTGCGGCGCAGCAACACATCGCGGTCGCTGACGGCTTCCACCCCCAGGTGACGAGCCCCGCCCGTGGCCCGCAGCAACACTCGCAAGGCGCGTTGCCGATCCATCAGCTCGACCCGCGCCTCGGGAAAATCCGTGCTGGCGCGGCGGGTAATGAAACGGTGCCAGACACTGCCGACCCATTCTTCCAGCTCCAGGGTGAATGCCATGCTTTCCTCCTCCCAAACCGAACCCATGGTGGCGAGGGAGCTTGCTCCCGCTGGGCTGCGCAGCAGCCCATTTTTGTGAGCGCTTCGCACTCATGCGGGAGCAAGCTCCCTCGCCACTAATGAGTCCGGCTTAATCGCTGTGGTAACTCACGAAGGCACCACCGCCGCCGACGCCCGCTGGGCCGCACGGCCACGCTGGCGGAAGCTGAGCAGGTAGCAGAGCAAACCGGCCAGGAACCCAACGCCGCTGAGCAGCCGTGCCCAGAACAACGGTTTCAAATGATCCACCGTCGCCATGAACGGCAAGGCGCTGCCGTCGGCCATCCAGCGTTGCAACCAGACCTGGACCACACCCGCCGCAGTGAGGAACAGAGTGATCAGCACCATCGACAGGGTCATCAACCAGAAGCCCCAGATTTCCAGGCGCTGGGAGCGTTCATCCGCCGCTTCGCCCAGGCCGCGCAAGCGAGGCATGGCGTAGCTGATCAGCGTCATCACGATCATTGCATAGGCTCCGTAGAAGGCCAGGTGACCGTGGGCCGCGGTCAGTTGCGAACCGTGGGTGTAGTAGTTGACCGGTGCCAGGGTATGCAGGAACCCCCAGACGCCGGCGCCGAAGAATGCGGTCACCGTGGTGCCCTTGGCCCATAGCGTGGCGGCGCGGTTCGGGTGTTGCCGGCGACGATTGCGCACCATGCTGAAGGCGAATATCACCATCGCCAGGAACGGCAGCGGCTCCATTGCCGAGAAGATCGAACCGACCCACAGCCAGACCTCGGGCGCACCGATCCAGAAGAAGTGGTGACCGGTGCCGATGATGCCGGTGATCAACGCCATGGCGATGATCACGTAGAGCCACTTCTCCACCACTTCCCGGTCCACCCCGGTGATCTTGATCAGCACGAAGGCGAGCATCGCCCCCATGATCAGTTCCCAAACGCCTTCGACCCACAGATGCACCACCCACCACCAGTAGTATTTATCGCGGGCGAGGTTTTCCGGGTTGTAGAAGGAGAACAGGAAGAACACCGCCAAGCCGATCAAGCCGGTCATCATCACCATGCTGACCGTGGTCTTGCGCCCCTTGAGCAGGGTCATGCCGATGTTATAGAGAAAGCCCAGGCACACCACCACGATGCCCATTTTGGTGATGGTCGGCTGCTCCAGGAATTCACGGCCCATGGTCGGCAGCAGGTCGTTGCCGGTGACTTTCGCCAGCGTCGCGTACGGCACCGACAGGTAGCCCAGGATTGTCAGCACCCCGGCGATGGCGAACACCCAGAACAGCAGCAGCGCCAGTTTCGGACTGTGCAGCTCGCGATCGGCCTCCTCCGGTACCAAGTAATAGGCCGCGCCCATGAAGCCGAACAGCAGCCAGACGATCAGCAGGTTGGTGTGGACCATGCGGGCCACGTTGAAAGGAATCAGCGGGAACAGGAAATCGCCGATCACGTATTGCAGGCCCATGATCAAACCGAACAGGACCTGGCCCAGGAACAGTATCAGGGCAAACACGAAATAGGGTTTGGCAACGGCCTGCGAGGCGAATTTCAGATGCGGATTAGCCATGCTCATCTCTCAGCCCTCCTTGTTTGGCGGCCAGCCATTGGTATTGATTTTCGAACTCCACTTGAGGAATTCGGCGATGTCGTCGACCTCCTGCTCGCTGAGGTTGAACTGCGGCATGGCCCGGCGCCCGGGAACGCCCAGCGGCTGCATTTTCATCCAGGCGTGCAGGAACGGCTTGAACGCTTCCTCGCCGCCGCGGCGGTTGACCACATTGCCCAGCTCCGGCGCAAAGTACGCGCCCTCGCCCAGCAGGGTATGGCAGCCGATGCAGTTGTTACGCTCCCAGACGCCCTTGCCGCGGATCACCGATTCGGTCAATTGCGCCTGGTTGCTGCGTTCTGGAAAGGTCTGTTCCGTGTGGTAGGTCAAGGCCAGGAATATCAGGAAGAAGAACACGCTTCCCCCGAAGTAAATATTCCTGGCCATGCCTTTGGTGAAGGTATCTGACATGGTCACTTCCTCATTGCTTGGCGTGACCATTCTAGGAAGCGAGCCCCTCGAAACCGCTTGATGGCGATCAAGAATCTCCGATGGTTTTGGTGGGTTGTTCCGGCACAGTCCGAAAGACAGGCAGGCTTTTGTGGCGAGGGAGCTTGCTCCCGCTGGGCTGCGAAGCGGCCCTAAAACCTGCTGGCGCGGTGTATCAGGCAGATTGAGTGGTTGCTATGGGGGCTGCTGCGCAGCCCAGCGGGAGCAAGCTCCCTCGCCACAACGGAAGGTGCGCCGGGATTCAGATCGTGCGTGAGATGACGATCCCTATAACGGTCGCAAGCACCACCGCCCAGCTCAACACCAGCCGCCGCCACAATCGCGGCGCGTGGCGCAGTTCCATGAAGCCGTCGGCGATCAGCCAGGCCTTGGTCACCGCGACCACCAGGATGGCGATGGACACCAGGCCGGTAGCTGCGATCTGGCCCAGGGCAACGGTGCCGGTGCTCAACACGGCCAGCGTCATCCAGCAGGCGATCAGGACACGGGAAGCCGACATGCATACCTCCGCTCAATCAAGGATGTAGACAACCGGGAACAGCAGCACCCAGACCAGATCGACCATGTGCCAATACAGCACGCCGGATTCCAACCCACTGTTGCGTTGCGCCCGATAGCGACGTCGCCGACACCCCTCGGCCAGCCAGGCGAGGATCACCATGCCCAGCAACACATGGAGAAAATGAAACGCGGTGAGGATCCAGTACAACGTGAAGAATGTGTTGTGCTCCATCCCCAGGCCGTTCGCCAATAGATGGGCGTACTCCGTGAGTTTGATCCCCACATAACCGCAGGCGAGCAGCAACGCCACACACAATAACCGTGCGGCGCGACGCGGCCGGTCTTGCCTGACCTGCTCCTGGGCCAGCGCGGCGAACAGTCCGGCGGTGAGCAGGCTGAGGGTCATCGCCAGGCCCGTGGAGCGATCCAGCAGATGACGGCCTTCGCTGAACGTCTGTGGGTCCAGCGCCTGCGCGACGGTGAACGCCAGGATCAGCAGCGCGAACACCGACAGCTCGGCGAGGATGAAAAACCACATCGCCAGGTCACCCGGCAGCCGTCGCGATGGGGTAACGGCTTCAGCCAAAGTGGACATCGACCACATCCATCAGCGCAGCAACGGTCTGCGGGTCGTCACTCAACGGTTCGGCCAGGCATGCGAGGCAGGCCTGGCGCGAGTCCATGCCGGAGCCGATCATCCGTGCGGCGAAGATCAGCAGCCGGGTCGAAGCGACCTCTTCCAGGTCATGCTGATCGAGGCGTCGCAGCGCCTGGCCGAGTCGCACTACCTGGCTGGCCAGGGCCATGTCGACGTTGGCTTCGCGGGCGACGATGCGTTCCTCGTCGTCCACTGTCGGATAATCGAAACGCATCGCCACGAAGCGCTGCCGGGTGCTGGGCTTCATGCCTTTGAGCAGGTTCTGGTAACCGGGGTTGTAAGACACCACCAGCATGAACGACGGCGGCGCCTGGAGCACTTCCCCGGTGCGTTCCAGGTACAGCTGCCGACGATCATCGGCCAGCGGGTGCAACACCACGGCCGTGTCCTGGCGCGCCTCGACCACCTCGTCCAGATAACAGATACCACCCTCGCGCACCGCACGGGTCAACGGCCCGTCCTGCCACCAGGTGCCCTGGGCGCCGATCAGATGCCGGCCCACCAGGTCGGCCGCGCTCAGGTCATCGTGACAGGCCACGGTGTACAGCGGCAATTTCAGACGGTGGGCCATGTGCTGGACAAAACGGGTCTTGCCGCATCCGGTCGGCCCCTTGATCAGCACCGGCATGCCGTGGCGCCAGGCCTGTTCGAACAGCGTCGGTTCGTTGTCCTGGGCTTGATAGAAGGGTTCGTCCGGCTGTTGCAGAGGGTGGATTGCGTTCATGGCACGACCTGCTCGGATTAATCGATTGCGCCTCACGCTACGGGGCCCTGCGACAACCTGGCAAGGGCCGCGGCCGGCAAACTTGATCGCCGTCAAGCGGCTGACCACCGGCCTGGGCATAGCCTTGCAACGCACCCAGAAGCTGCGCGCCGAAGGTCAGTTGCAGCGCAGCACGGGTCACGCCTGAGGAGAAATGGAATGCTGATCAGCCACAAAACATCGTCGGCGCTGACGATCACAGCAATGGGGGTCTCGGCGCTGTGTGCGGCGTTGGCCGCACCCTACGCTGTCGCCGACCAACCCACCGCGCAAGAGTCACCTCGCCTGGTCAAGACCGAAGGCGCCCCGGACCTGAGCCAGGCCGATTTCGACGCGGCCAAGGAAATCTATTTCCAGCGTTGCGCCGGTTGCCACGGGGTGCTGCGCAAAGGCGCCACCGGCAAACCGCTGACTCCTGACATCACTCAGGCGCGCGGCCAGGCCTACCTGGAGGCGCTGATCACTTATGGCTCGGCCGCCGGCATGCCGAACTGGGGCACCTCCAACGCCCTGACCAAAGACCAGATCACGGTCATGGCCAAGTTCATCCAGCACACCCCGCCTACGCCGCCGGAATGGGGCATGGCCGAAACCCTGAAAACCTGGAAAGTACTGGTCAAGCCCGAGGACCGGCCGAGCAAACAACTCAACTCGTTGAACCTGCAGAACCTGTTTTCGGTGACCCTGCGCGACGACGGCAAGATTGCCCTGGTCGACGGCGACAGCAAGCAGATCGTCAAGCTGATCGACACCGGCTACGCGGTGCACATTTCGCGTATCTCCGCATCGGGGCGCTACCTGCTGGTGATCGGTCGCGACGCCAAGATCGACATGATCGACCTGTGGCCGAAGGAGCCGACCAAGGTCGCCGAAATCAAGGTCGGCATCGAAGCCCGCTCGGTGGAAACCTCCAAGTTCAAGGGCTACGAGGACAAGTACACCATTGCCGGTTCGTACTGGCCGCCGCAGTTTACCATCATGGATGGCGAGACCCTGGAGCCCAAGCAGATCGTCTCGACCCGCGGCATGACCGTCGACACCCAGCAGTACCACCCCGAACCGCGGGTCGCGGCAATCATCGCCTCCCATGAATGGCCGGAGTTCATCGTCAACGTCAAGGAAACCGGCAAGGTGATGCTGGTCAATTACCAGGACATCAAGAACCTCACCATCACCAGCATCGACGCCGCGCCGTTCCTCCACGATGGCGGTTGGGACAGCAGCCATCGCTACTTCATGACCGCTGCGAACAACTCCAACAAGGTCGCGGTGATCGACTCCAAGGAACGCAAGCTCACCGCCCTGGTGGACGTCGGCAAGACCCCGCATCCGGGGCGCGGCGCCAACTTCAACCACCCGCTCTACGGACCGGTCTGGGCCACCAGCCACCTGGGCGATGCCGGCGTCTCGCTGATCGGCACCGACCCGGTCAAGCACCCGCAATACGCCTGGAAACAGGTCGGCTCGCTCCAGGGCCAGGGCGGCGGTTCGCTGTTCATCAAGACCCACCCGCAGTCGCGCCACCTGTATGTCGACACCACCCTGAGCCCCGACGCCAAGCTCAGTCAGTCGGTGGCGGTGTTCAACATCGACAAGCTCGACGCCGGCTACACCGTGCTGCCGATTGCCGAGTACGCCGGCATCAAGAAAGGCGCCCTGCGCGTGGTGCAGCCGGAATACAACAAGGCCGGCGACGAGGTCTGGTTCTCGGTCTGGAGCGGCCAGGAAGACGAGTCGGCCCTGGTGGTCATCGACGACAAGACGCTGAAGGTCAAGAACGTGATCAAGGACAAGCGCCTGATCACGCCCACCGGGAAATTCAACGTCTACAACACCCAACACGACATCTATTGAGCCCCATCAATAAGAGGAAAAACCATGAAGCCTATTCTGATCGCGCTGGCCCTGACCGCGGTATCGACCCTGCAACCGGCGTTGGCCGAAGACGGACCGACCTTGTTCAAGAGCAAACCCTGCGCCGCATGCCATTCCATCGACACCAAGGTGGTCGGCCCGGCTCTCAAGGACGTCGCGGCGAAGAACGCCAACGTCCCGGGCGCCCAGGAGGTGCTTGCCAAACACATCAAGGAAGGTACGCAAGGTAATTGGGGACCGATGCCGATGCCGGCCAACCCGGTGACTGAAGAGGAAGCGAAGGTATTGGCGGCGTGGGTGTTGAGCCTCAAGTAACCCCAGGCACAAAACCCTGTGGCGAGGGAGCTTGCTCCCGCCGGGCTGCGAAGCAGCCCCAACAAAGACCTGGCAACTCGTTATATCAGGCAAAAACCCAGGGGCTGCTTTGCAGCCCAGCGGGAGCAAGCTCCCTCGCCACAACAGCCATACAGGCGAATTTCAATCAGGAGGACGTCATGGAACGACACAGCGCTGCAACCCTGATGACGCTCCTGCTCCTCAGTTTTTCGGCCGGCGCGCTGGCCACTCCCGACCCGCAGCGCCAAGCCCGACTGCAACACCTGCTGGACCAGGACTGTGGCGCTTGCCACGGCCTGTACCTGACCGGCGGCCTCGGCCCGCCACTGACTCGCCAGGCATTGTCCGGCAAATCGCGCGACAGCCTCATCGCCACTGTCACCCTGGGACGGCCCGGCAGCGCCATGCCCGGTTGGGCTCCGCTGCTGGGCGCCGACGACATCCGCTGGTTGGTTGACCGGCTCCTGCAAGGAAAACCCGCCTCATGATCCGTTCCTTCCTGTCCTTGACCGCCGTCTCCCTATTGCTGAGCGGTTGCGCCCAGACACCGCTGCGCGGCACCGGCGACCTTGGCGTGGTGGTGGAGCGTGCCACCGGCAGCCTGCAAATCATCGAGAGCGACACCCGCACCGCCCTGGCCCGCGTCGAAGGCCTGGGCGACCTGTCCCATGCCTCGGTGGTGTTCTCCCGCGATCAGCGTTACGCCTATGTGTTCGGCCGCGATGGCGGCCTGAGCAAGGTCGACCTGCTCACGGCGAAAATCGAGCGGCGGATCATTCAGGGCGGCAACAGCATCGGTGGCGCGATCAGCCAGGACGGTGCGCTGATCGCCGTATCCAACTACGAGCCCGGCGGCGTCAAGGTGTTCGATGCCCGGACCTTGGCACAGGTAGCTGACATTCCGGCCACGCCGTTGCCCGACGGCCAGAAGCGCTCGCGGGTGGTCGGCCTGGTGGACGCGCCGGGCCAGCGCTTCGTGTTCAGCCTGTTCGACACCGGTGAGATCTGGACCGCCGATTTCAGCCAGGGCCTCACGCCGCGCATCGAGCGCTTCAGCGCCATCGGCCAGCAACCCTATGACGCGCTGATTACCCCGGACGGGCGCTACTACATGGCCGGCCTGTTCGGTGAAGACGGCATGGCGCAACTCGATCTCTGGCACCCGGAGCGTGGCGTGAAACGTGTGCTCGGCCATTACGGACGCGGCCAGGCCAGACTCCCGGTGTACAAAATGCCCCACCTGGAAGGCTGGGCCCTGGCCGACCAGCACGCCTTCGTACCCGCCGTCGGCCATCACCAGGTGCTGGTGATGGACACCGCCAGCTGGAAGCAGACCGACGCCATCGAGGTCGCCGGGCAACCGGTATTCGTCACCGCACGCCCGGACGGTCGGCAGCTGTGGGTCAACTTCGCCTACCCGGACAACGACCGGGTCCAGGTCATCGACAGCCAGACCCATGCCATTGTCGCCGACCTGCGACCAGGGCCAGCGGTGCTGCACATGGAGTTCACCGCCCGCGGCGACCAGTTATGGCTGTCGGCCCGGGACGGCGGCGAGGTTCAGGTCTGGAACCCGTACCGACTGGAGCGCCTGGGCAGCCTGCCCGCCGCCAGCCCCAGCGGTATTTTCTTCAGCAGTCGTGCGCACAAGCCGGGGTATTGAACATGACCGTCAACTCGCTGGCCCGGCGCCTGATCGATCGATTCCAGCATGGCCTGCCGTTGTGCGCGCAACCCTATCGGGCCATGGCCGACGCGTTGGGTTGCAGCGAAACCCAGGTACTCGATTGCCTGCGTCACCTGCAAGTGGCCGGCAGCCTGTCGCGGGTCGGGCCGGTGTTCGAGCACACCCGGGCCGGGGCCAGCACCCTCGCCGCCCTCGCGGTGCCGGAAGAACGCTTGCAGCAAGTCGCGGCGCGGGTCAGCCAATACCCTGAGGTCAATCACAACTATGCCCGGGAGCACCGCTACAACTTGTGGTTCGTAGTGACCGGTCCCGACCGCGCCCACCTGGACAGCATCCTCCAGGAACTGGAAAGCGACACCGGACTTACGCCGCTGGACCTGCCCATGCTGACCGCCTACCGCATCGACCTGGGCTTCGCCCTGGAGACCGCCCCATGACAGACATCTTGAACACGCAACAAGCCTTGCAACTGCGCCGGCAGCTGGAAACCGGCCTGCCGTTGGCATCGCGGCCTTTCCAGGCCCTGGCCGAACAGATCGAGGCCAGCGAACAGCAGGTGCTGGAGCAGGTCCGGCGCTGGCATGAACAAGGCCTGTTTCGCCGCGTCGGGCTGGTGGTCAACCATCGCGGCTTGGGTTTTGCCGCCAACGCGATGCTGGTGCTGGATGTGCCGGATGCGCTGGTGGACGAGGTCGGTCGACGCCTCGGCCAGGCTCCGGGAATCAGCCTTTGCTACCAGCGCCCACGGCGCTTGCCCCAGTGGCAGTACAACCTGTTCTGCATGATCCATGGTCGCCAACGTGACCGCGTGGAAGCGCAAGTCCAGGCGCTGCTGGCACAGCATCTGCTGGACGACCTGCCCCACCAGCTACTGTTCAGCACCCACCTGTTCAAGCAATGCGGCGGACGCTTCGCCCCACCCGCGGGAGCCCGCGCCGATGGATGATCTGGACCGCCGCCTGATCAACCGCCTGCAACTGGGCCTGCCGCTGGTGCGTCAGCCGTGGCAGGTACTGGCCGCTGAACTCGGTTGCAGCAGCAGCGAATTGCTCGACCGCCTGCACGAGTTGCTCGTCGACGGCGTGCTCACCCGTTTCGGCCCGATGTTCGACCTCGACCGCCTGGGCGGCGCGTTCACCCTGGCCGCACTGGCAGTGCCCGAAGCGCGCTTCGAGACCATCGCCGAGCTACTTGGGGATCTGCCCGAAGTGGCCCACAACTATCGCCGCGAGCACACCTGGAACATGTGGTTCGTGCTCGCCTGCGCCAGCGAACAGGCGATCAGCGAAACGTTGTTGCGCATCGAGCGACTGACCGGCCTGGTGCCGCTGAACCTGCCCAAAGAGGAGACCTACCATGTCGGCTTGTACTTCCCGGTCTGACCCGGCGCTGGAGCATCCATCCCTGGCCCTGCGCCTGGTGGAGCTGACCCAGGCCGGCCTGCCCCTGCTGGAAGATCCCTGGGCCTGGCTGGCGGAACAACTGGGCTTGAGCGTGGAGTCGACCCTGGACCTGCTCAAGCGCTTGCAGGCCGAAGGCGCGATCCGGCGCATCGCCGCCGTGCCCAACCACTATCGCCTCGGTTATCGGCACAACGGCATGACCGTCTGGGACGTGGCCGACACAGAGATGCCGCGCCTCGGCGCCCTGCTCGGTGCGCAGCCCTTCGTCAGCCATTGCTACCGACGTCCACGCCGGCCCGGTTGGCGTTACAACCTGTTCGCCATGGTCCATGGTCGCAGCCGCGAAGAAATCGACAGTTACCGCGACCACCTGCGCTACCTGCTGGGCGACGCCTGCGTCGCCGACGACATGCTGGTGAGCAGTCGGATCCTGAAGAAAACCGGCCTGCGCCTGGCCACCGTGGGAGCGACGCTTGCTCGCGAAACAGGCGCCTCGGTTTCTGATGGACCGCATCAGCTTCATCGCGGGCAAGCCTTGCTCCTGCCACATGGGGATAAGCCGCGCTGAACCCACACGTCGATCGAAATCGAAGGAGCGTTTCATGTTAAGGATCAGCCATTACCTGCGCGCCCTGGCCGGTCAATGCCCGGCACCGCGCAGCGCACCGCCGGGCAGTAACCGCCCGCCCGTGGTGATCTGGAACCTGCTGCGGCGCTGCAACCTGACCTGCAAGCACTGCTACGCGACCTCGGCTGACAGTCAGTTTCGCGACGAACTGGACACCGACGCCGCGCTGCAAGTCATCGACGACCTGCATGACGCCGGTGTGCGCGTGCTGATCCTGTCCGGCGGCGAACCGTTGCTGCGCGCTGACGTGTTCGAGCTCAGCGCCTATGCCCGTGACAAAGGATTTTTCCTGGCCCTGTCCACCAACGGCACGCTGATCGACGAAGGCAACATCGAGCAGATCGCCGCCGCGCGCTTCGATTACGTGGGCATCAGCATCGATGGCCTGGAAGCGACCCACGATGCGTTCCGCCAGCTCAAGGGCAGTTTCGCCCGCTCCATGGCGGCGATCCGGCTGTGCCGCGAGCATGGAATCCGGGTCGGCTTGCGCACCACCCTCACCCAGCACAATCAAGCCCAGCTCCCACGCTTGCTGGAGCTGATGGATGAATACGACGTGCAGAAGTTCTACCTGTCGCACCTCAACTACAGCGGCCGAGGCAAGCGCAGTCGCAAGCTCGACGCTCGGCAACAGATGAGCCGCGAGGCCATGACCTTGATCTTCGAACGGGCCTGGCGCGATATCGAGCAGGGCCGCGACAGCGATTTCGTCAGTGGCAATAACGACGCCGACGCCATTTTGCTGCTGCAATGGGTCGCGGCCCGCCAACCCGTCCATTACGACGCTCTGGAACAGATGCTCCGGGCCTGGGGCGGCAATGCTTCGGGCAGCGGCATCGCCAACATCGACAACACCGGCGAGGTTCATCCCGATACCTACTGGTGGCAGCACTCGGTGGGCAACGTGCGCCGCACGCCGTTCAAGACCCTCTGGTGCGACCGTCCCGACGCCCTGCTTTTGCAACTGCGCGAACACCCACGCGCGGTCGGGGGCCGCTGCGGTCAATGCCGCTGGCTGGAGATCTGTAACGGCAACACCCGCACCCGCGCCTGGGCCGAAGGCGACCTGTGGGGCCAAGACCCCGGCTGCCATCTGAGCGATGAGGAAATCGGCCTGGATTCGATCCCCAGCATTGCACTGCCCTGAACCGATACACCGTCGGCGAACCTGATACCGAACCAAGGAAGTCCCATGCCAGCCCCCTTCGTCTTACCCGCAGCCCTGCAATCGCCCTTCAGACCGGGGGAAGTCGCCCTGGTCGGCGCCGGCCCCGGTGATCCGGGCCTGCTGACCTTGCGTGCCTGGAGCTTGTTGTCGCAGGCCGACGCGGTGGTCTACGACCGTTTGATCAGCCCGCAACTGCTGGGCCTGATCCCGTTGTCCTGCGCCCGGCACTACGTAGGCAAGGCCGCCGGCTGTCACAGCCTGCCCCAGCCGCAGATCAACGAACTGCTGGCCGAATTGGCGGGCCAGGGTCAACGGGTGGTGCGGCTCAAGGGTGGCGACCCGTTCATTTTCGGCCGAGGTGCCGAAGAACTGGAATACCTGCTGGCGCGCGGCATCGATTGCCAGGTGGTGCCGGGGATTACTGCCGCAGCCGGCTGCAGCACCTACGCCGGCATTCCCCTGACTCATCGCGACCTGGTCAACTCCTGTCGCTTCATTACCGGTCACCTGCAACGCGACGGTGAGTTGAACCTGCCCTGGCAAAGCCTGGCAGATGACAGCCAGACCCTGGTGTTCTACATGGGCCTGTCGAACCTGGGCACCATCGCCACGCGGCTGATGCGAGCCGGCCTGGCACCAGACACCCCGGCCGCCCTGATCAGCAACGGCACGCGCCCGGACCAGCAGGTACTGCGTGCCACGCTCCGAGAGCTGCCGACGATGGCCCGGGCGTGCGCCGAAGGCCTGCCCACCTTGACGGTGATCGGCAAGGTGGTGGATTTATTCGCCCGGCAATCACTGCAACATCCGGCGCGTCTTCTCCCTGCCCCGCAATCGAGCCTGTCGAAGGTGGCACTGTGAGGGGCTGGTGGCTGGTGCCGTTGCTGTGGCTCGGCAGTGCCCACGGCGTTGCCGCGCCCCCGGCGGACCAGGCGTTGGCCGAGCGCAACTACCAGCAACACTGCCAGCAGTGTCACGGGGTCAACCGGATCGGCGGCACCGGCCCCGCCCTGTTGCCCCAGAGCCTGAGCCGGATCAAACCCGACGAGATCCGTCAGGTGATTGAGCATGGGCGTCCAGCCAGTCAGATGGCGGCGTTCGGCAAGGTGCTCGATGCCGCGCAGATCGATGGCCTGACGCAATATCTCCAGCGTCCACCCGCCGTCGAACCCAGCTGGAGCGAGGATGACATTCGCCACAGCCATCGCGTGCTGGCGGATCTCGCCAGCCTGCCGGACAAACCCCAGCACCACGCCGACCCGCTGAACCTGTTCGTGGTGGTGGAAGCTGGCGATCATCACATCGATATCGTCGACGGCGACCGTTTCGAAGTGCTGGCGCGTTTCGCCTCGCACTTTGCCGTGCACGGCGGGCCGAAGTTTTCGCCGGATGGGCGCTTCGTCTACGTCGCCTCCCGGGACGGCTGGATAAGCCTGTATGACCTGCACAATCTCAAGCTGATCGCCGAAATACGGGCCGGGCTCAACACGCGCAACCTGGCAGTGAGCAAGGACGGACGCTGGGTACTGGTGGGTAACTACCTGCCCGGTAGCCTGACGGTGCTCGATGGGCGGGATCTGTCACTGGTCAAGACCATCGCCACCCTGGATCGTGACGGCCAGGCCTCGCGGGTCAGCGCGGTCTACACCGCACCGCCGCGCAACAGTTTCATCGTCGCATTGAAGGACGTGAAAGAAGTCTGGGAATTGCCGACCGGCCCGAACCCGGACTTCGTGCCGAGGCGTATCGAGGCCGAGGACTATCTGGATGACTTTTCCTTTTCGCCCGATTACCGGCAACTGCTCGCCACCTCGCGCAAGGCCCAGGGTGGCCAGGTGATCGACCTCGACAATGGCCGAGTGGTAACCGACATCGCGTTGCCGGGCATGCCTCACCTGGGCTCGGGTACCTACTGGAAGCGCGACGGGCACTGGATATTCGCCACGCCGAATATCAGTAAGGGGCTGGTCTCGGTCATTGATTTCGATAGCTGGAAAGTCATCAGGCAGATCCCGACCCTGGGGCCGGGGTTCTTCCTGCGCAGCCACGTCAACTCGCGCTACGCCTGGACCGATGTGTTCTTCGGCCCGGACAACGATGCGATTCACCTGATCGACAAGCAGACCCTGGAAATCGCCCACACCCTGCGCCCGATGCCCGGAAAAACCGCCGCCCATGTCGAATTCACCCGCGACGGTCGTTATCTGCTGCTGAGCATCTGGGCCACCGACGGTGCGCTGATCGTCTACGACAGCGACACCCTCCAGGAGATCAAGCGCTTGCCGATGAACAAGCCTTCGGGCAAGTACAACGTGGGGAACAAGATCGAGTTTGCCGAGGGGACTTCGCACTAGCCGGCCGCTTTGGGGGCCTGCTGCGCAGGCCAGCGGGAGCAAGCTCCCTCGCCACGGGTGTACTGCTGAGGAAAGCAGTACTTCGGGGCTAACGCTGACCACTGTGGGAGCGGGCTTGCTCGCGAATGCGGTAGATCAGTCTGCACAGATATTGGATGCAATGGCCCTTTCGCGAGCAAGCCCACTCCCACACGTTACGGATGCAACGAGGCTCTTGTGGCGAGGGAGCTTGCTGCCGCTGGGCTGCGCAGCAGCCCCCAAAACCAGGCGGCCCGGTCGATCACCAGGTCAACACCGCCCCCACTGCAAAGGTATCGGTGTCTTCGTTCTGCGCACTGCTATCGTGACCGTTGATTTCGAACTGGTTGTACTCCGCCACGAGCTTGAGGTTGTCGTTGATGTCATGGAACAGCGCAATGCCGCGGGTTTCGTAATCGGCGCCGCTGCCCACCACACCGTTGCCGTCGTCGTCGGTCTTGCCGTAGGACAGCGCCAGGCGGTTCTTGCCCAGTTTGTAGGAACCCTGCAACAGGTAGCCCTTGCTGTCGACGTTGCGCAAAGTGGCCTCACCGGCATTGTTGGTGAAGAACGGATTGATGCCCTTGGCCTGGAAGCCCGAGCCTGTCAGCGACAAGCCGCCCATCTTGGCCTGTACACCGTAGCCCAGGCCTTTGGAGGTGACCGACTCGACCGTCGAGTCGGTGTTGTCCGAGGTCTGGTAGCTGCCGTTGAGCCAGCTGTAGATCTTCGCCCCGCCCAGGTCGAACTGGTAGGTGATCTCGCTCTCGGTGCGCGGATTCTCCTGGTAGGCCTTGCCAGTAGCGCTGTTATCGTTGGTGTCCACCGGGTCCATGATCCCCACCGCGACCCGCAGGCCATCCATCACCGGGGTGCGGTAGGTGATCTGCGAGGTCGGGAACGGGTACGGATAACCGCTGCCGATGTTGCCGAACGAAACCCCGCCACCGTCCACCAGGCCCAGGGAATCACTGACCTGACCATAGCCGGCGAGCAGTTCGTCCAAAAGGATGTTGGAACGGGCAAACAGGCCGAAGTCCTTGCCGACCAGTACCTCGCCCCATTCCGGATTGGCAACGGTGCCGTAGAACTGCCGCACATCGATGGCGGTGTCGGTGCCGTTGGTCTCGCTGTCATTGATGGTGACCCAGAACGAGGCACGGGCACCGAGCTTGAGGTCGTCGACCTGCTTGCCCATGTTGAAACCCAGGTAGTTGGGCAGGAACCCCATCTTGACCCGCGCCTGCCGCCGGTCGTACTGCTCCCCGGCCCGGTCCACGTCGCTGTTGACGTAGAAGGCGTTGATGTAGCCGTCGGTGGAAAAGGTGGTCTGGTCTTTGTCGTACAGCATGATCTCCGCCTGGGCCCAAGGCGCCAGGCCGAGGGAGGAAAGACTGGCGATGACCGCAGGCAACAGACGGTGGCGGGTATTTTTATTGTTGTGCATGGCGCGCTCCGCGACGTGGGACAGGATGTCGGAAGCGATTATCGAAAGGCTATGGGCAGCGCCATACGCTGCCTTGGAGGCAATTGGCGAGTGCTTTGGTGGCGCGGGTGTGGCGCGGCAGTTTGGGTGTAAGACTGCGGAACTCGCAGAAGCAATACTTCGGACCCAACCCTATCCACAATCTGGGAAGTCCGGAGATGTGGGAGCGAGCCTGCTCGCGATTGCGGTGTGTCAGCTCATATCGATATGACTGTTCCACCGCAATCGCGAGCAGGCTCGCTCCCACAGGACTGATGTCCACCCGATAATCCGTGGCGAGGGAACTTGCTCCCGCTATTGCGGTGTGTCAGCACATATCGATATGACTGTTTCACCGCAATCGCGGAGCAGGCTCGCTCCCACAGGACTGATGTCCACCCGATAATCCGTGGCGAGGGAGCTTGCTCCCGCTGGCCTGCGCAGCAGGCCCCCTGGATTTAAAGTCAGAACCGCGGCTTGACGGTTTTCCACTCCGGTCGGTAACGCTGCATCTGCCGCACGTCATCGCGCTGGCGGATGCCGCAGCTGAGGAACTGGTCATGCAGCTTGCCCAGCTGATCGCGATCCAGCTCCAACCCGAGGCCCGGTGCCCGGGTGATCTTCACGCAGCCCTCGACAATCGGCAGCTTGCCACCCTTGATCACTTCTTCATCCGGCTCCTGCCAGGGGTAGTGAGTGTCGCAAGCGTAATCCAGGTTCGGCACCGCCGCCGCCACGTGGGCCATGGCCATGAGGCTGATGCCCAGGTGCGAGTTCGAATGCATCGACACCCCCAGGCCGAACGTGCCGCACATTTTCGCCAGGGCCTGAGTGTCCCGAAGCCCGCCCCAGTAGTGGTGATCGGCCAAGACAATCTGCACGCTGTCCAGCGCCACGCTACGACGGAACTCATCGAAATCGGTGACCACCATGTTGGTCGCCAACGGCAGGCCGGTGCGTTTGTGCAACTCGGCCATGCCTTCCAACCCCGGCGTCGGGTCTTCGTAATATTGCAGGTCATCGCCGAGCAACTCGGCCATGCGGATCGAGGTTTCCAGCGACCAGTTGGCATTCGGGTCGATGCGCAGCGGGTAGCCTGGGAATGCTTGTTTCAAGGCCTTGATGCAGGCGACTTCATGCTCGGGTTCAAGCGCACCGGCCTTGAGCTTGATGCTCTTGAAGCCGTAGTCGCGGATCATTCGCCGGGCCTGGGCAACGATCTGCTGTTCACTGAGCGCCTCGCCCCAGTTGTCCGCCGGGTACGGCGAATCGATGTGCTCGGCATATTTGAAAAACAGGTAGGCACTGAACGGAATCTCGTCACGAATCGCACCGCCCAACAGGTCCACCAACGGCACGTTCAAGTAGTGGGCCTGAAGATCCAGGCACGCCACTTCAAATGCCGAATAGGCATTGCTCACCGCTTTGCTGGCATGGGAACCGGGCGCCAGTTCGGCCCCGGCGACACTGGCCGGGCGCTGTGCCGCGACCGTGGCCTGGACGATAGCGCGCAGTTGGTTGAGGTTGAACGGATCCAGGCCGATCAACCGTTCCTGAAGCTGCTGCTGGATTGCCAGGGCCGGCGCATCGCCATAGCTCTCCCCCAGGCCGATATAACCGTTGTCGCTCTCGATCTCGATGATCGAGCGCAGCGCGTACGGCTCATGAATGCCGCTGGCGTTGAGCAACGGTGGATCGCGAAAGGCGATGGGTGTGACAGTGACGCGTTTGATCTTCATACAGCGGCTCCCGATGGGCCAGGGTTCAAGGCTTGGGGTTTATCCTGTGGCTCGGCCTGGGCCACGGTGTCGGGCCGGCCGGACAGCGAATCCGGGGTGTCGCGCTTTGGTGTGGTGCGGGCGAAAAAGATCACCACGGCGGCGACCAGCGAGGTGAGGGCCAACCCATACAAGCCACCCTCGATGGATCCGGTGGTCTGCTCCAGGAACCCGAACGTCGTCGGCGCGACGAAGCCGCCAAGGTTGCCGATGGAGTTGATCAGCGCGATCACCGCCGCCGCGATACGGGCATCCAGGTACGCCTGGGGAATCGGCCAGAACAACGCCGAGGCCGCCTTGAAACCGATCGCCGCAAAACAGATCGCCACGAAGGCAAAGACCGGCCCGCCGGTGGTGGAGATGAACATGCCGAGCGCGGCAATGATCAGCGTCAGCGCGACCCAGGCCTGCTGGAACTTCCACTTGCCGGCCAACGCCGCGAAGCCATACATCGCCACGATGGAAATGATCCACGGAATGGAATTGAGCAAGCCGACCTGGAAGTCTCCCAGGTGGCCCATTTTCTTGATCATGCTCGGCAGCCAGAACGTGGCACCGTAGATGGTCAGGGCAATGGAAAAGTAGATGAAGCAGAACAGCACGATCTGTCGGTCGGCCAGTAACTTGAACACCGAGGGCTTGATCACCTGGGCGGCCTCCCGCGCCCGTTGTTCCTCTGCAATTGCGGCGATCAGGACGCTCTTCTCTTCGGTACTCAGCCATTTGGCCTGGCTGGGATGCGATTGCAGCCAGAACCAGACAAACCCACAGAGCACGATGGAGGCGAAGCCTTCGATCAGGAACATCCACTGCCAGCCGTGCAGCCCGGCCCCGCTGATGTGCAGCAAGGCGCCGGACACCGGACCGGAAATCACCGAGGCGATGGCCGAGCCACTCAGGAAGATCGCCATCGCCTTGCCGCGCTCGTTGGCCGGCAACCATTGGGTGAAGTAGTAGATGATCCCGGGAAAGAACCCCGCCTCCGCCGCGCCGAGGATAAAACGCAGCACATAAAAACTGGTTTCACCGCGCACGAAGGCCATCGCCATCGCCGCCGCGCCCCAGGTGAACATGATCCGCGTCAGCCAGGCGCGGGCGCCGTAACGTTGCAGCAGCATGTTGGACGGTACTTCGAACAGCGCGTAGCCGACGAAGAACAGCCCGGCGCCGAGCCCATAGGCCGCGGCGCCGATGCCCAGGTCGGTTTCCAGGTGGCTGCGCACGAAGCCGATGTTGACCCGGTCGATGTAGTTGACGATGAACATCACCACTACCAGTGGAAGTACATGACGTTTCACCTTGGCCGCCGCCAGTGCCAGGGTGCTGGCCTGCGTGGAGTCCGGTACGTTGTTCAAGGGTGCCTCCCGATCATTGTTTTTGTGGGGAACGGGACGATGATGATGGACGCGGTGGATTGTTTCCGTCTAATCTAACTTGGCACTTGATTGATACCCGGAATGGATCAATGTTTGAACTGGCCCAACTGCGCTGCTTTACCACGGTGGCGACCGAACTCAACTTCCGGCGCGCCGCCGAACGGTTGAACATGACCCAGCCGCCACTAAGCCGACAGATCCAATTGCTGGAACATCACCTGGGCGTCGAACTGTTCACTCGCAGCACCCGCAGCGTCGCACTCACCGCCGCCGGCCGGGCGTTTTTCATCGAGGCGCAGAACCTGCTGCAACAGGCGCAACAAGCCGCCGTGGCCGCCCGGCGCTTCGCCCAGGGCGATATCGGCTCGGTCACCATCAGTTTTGTCGGCAGCGCGGTGTATGAATTCTTGCCCAAGGTGATTGCCGAGGCGCGGCTGAAGCAGCCGCAGGTCAAGATCGTCCTGGCGGAAATGAACACCTACCAGCAGCACGAAGCCTTGCGGGCCCGGCGTATCGACCTGGGGATCGTGCGCTCACCGCTGTTGGAAACCGGCTACGCCACCGAGTGCCTGGTGCGCGAGCCTTTCGTGCTGGCGGTCCCGGCCGGACATCCGCTGGCGACTGCCGACACGGTGAGCGTCCAGGACCTGGATGCCCAGCCGTTCCTGATGTACTCGCACTCTGCCTACCCACCCTTCAACGAACTGCTCACCGGCACGCTCCGCTCGGCCCGGGTCGCGCCGCAATACGTGCAGTGGCTGGGGTCCTCGCTGACGATCCTGGCGCTGGTCAACGCCGGCATGGGCCTGGCGCTGGTGCCCCGGTGCGCCACCAGCGTGGTGTTCAAGCAAGTGGTATTCCGCGAGATCGACCTGGGCGAAGGGGTCCAGAGCGAACTGCACCTGGTGTGGCGCGAGGACAACGATAACCCGGCGTTTACCATGTTGCTGGAGGGAATTCGGGGGGCGGTTCGGGAGGGACTGTGAGCCGACGCGGTCCCGTGGCGAGGGAGCTTGCTCCCGCTGGGCTGCGAAGCGGCCCCCAGAGTCTTCCTGACACACCGGGTCGCCTGGGCGTTGTTGGGGCTGCTATGCAGCCCAGCGGGAGCAAGCTCCCTCGCCACAGAGGCACCCTGCGTTTCTCCAATTGGGTTGCTTAGCAGGATTTAATTGGAGCATCAGATATTCCCGTCGCCCTCTTCTAGTTGTACGATGACCGACGAGAATGCAACGCTCGTCCTTCTCCGATACCAACAAAAACAAGGATCCCCATGAAGAAGACTACACTCGCCATCAGCTTCCTGTGCCTGTTCAGCGGCTACGCAGCAGCGGCCGCTCCATCCGCCGAGCAAGAGGTGGCCCAGGCCGTCGATCATCTGACCCAGGCCATGCTGCACAAGGACATCCCCCAGCTCCAGGCTCTTGCCGCCGAGAACCTGACCTACGGGCACTCCAGCGGCAATATCCAGGACAAGAAGGCCTTCATCGCCGACATCGAGACCGGTAAGAGCGCGTTCAAGACCCTGGAAATGCAGAACCAGAAGATCACCTTGTCCGGGGACACGGCCCTGGTGCGCAATCATTTCTCGGCGCAGGCGCTTAAAGGCACAGAGGTGGTGCCGACTGAAATCGAGAACTTCCAGATCTGGCAGAAGCAGAAGGATGGGAAATGGTTGTTGATTGGGCGTCAGGCGTTTAGGTTCTAATATTAATACGGTTGTAGGAAACGCTTTGAAGAAAGTATGTAGGTCTATTACAGGTCTATATCGCGATTCAGGGTCACATCAGAGAGAGGCCAAGCTTGATTATAAGGTCATGACTTGGCCTACTCCGGCGGATAATGCGAACAATCAGGCAACATGAAGTCAATCCCGGATCTTCACTGAGCCGAAGGACGAAGCATAGCCAAACAGAATATCTAGCAATCCACTGCTGTCAAAAAACTATAAAAAACTGTCGACTCTTACAGTACCTTTCACAAGGCAAACCGAAAAACAATAGACTCTTCTATCTTTGGAGAGCGCGATCATGAGCATCACTGCAAATGACTTTAAAAATTATAAAGCCGGCGACCATGTAACTATTATTGCCAATGGTTCGAAAATCCATGGCTACTTCACATCGGTTCACGCGGAAAGAATCAACTTGCAGGATATGAACTTCAGGGAGCACTCATATGCTCTATCGGAGCTTTCGGAAGTTCCATCAGGAAGCTCTTTCCACGGATCGACTGATATAAGCCACCTAATAGGCGATATCGATAAATAACTATCAATAGCACACGAGCCTGGCCGCAGGACCAGGCTCAACCACCTCACAGACCCCTTGCACCTGGCCTCTTCCGTCAATCTCCGGCCCACTGTTCACGGTGCTGCAACAAAAAATCCACAAATGCCCGTACCCGTTGCGGCACATAGCGGCCGTGCGGATACAGCAATGTAAAAGGCCGTGAACGTCCGCCGAATGGCTGCAAGACTTCCACCAACCGACCGTCCGCCAGTTCCTGTTCGACGATAAATCGATAGGTCTGGAACAACCCTGCCCCATGCTTGGCCAGCGTCACCCCGCCCAGTACATCGTCCGAACAGCTGTAGTTGCCCTGGGCGAAAACCTCCCGTTCCTTGCCATCTACATTGAACAGCCAGGAAATCCGCCGCCCGCTGCTGGGCAATTCGAACTGGATGCATTCATGATCGCCGAGGTCTTCAACGGTCTGCGGCGTACCGGCTTTGCGCAGGTAATCCGCAGATGCGACCACGACCAGTCTGGCGTCCTCCAGCAGGCGGGCGATCATCGAAGAGTCCGGCTGTGCCCGCACACGAATCGCCAGGTCGTAGCCTTCTGCGACGAAATCGATGTTTCGGTTGCTCAAGTGGATATCCACGCTTACCTGCGGGTACAGCGCACGAAACGCCGGCAGCAATGGCAGGATCCGGTGATGACCGTAGGTGGTGGGCAAGCTGATGCGCAGTTGCCCGGACGGTACCGATTGCGCGCCCATCATTTCCTGTTGCGCCTCGACCAGTTGCGTCAGCGCCTGGCGGCACTGTTCGAAATAGGTCTTGCCGGCGTCCGTCAGGCGGATGCTGCGGGTGGTTCGCACAAACAACCGCGAGCCCAGGCGCTCTTCCAGGCGGAAGATCGAACGGCTCACTGCCGCCGGGGTGACACCCGCCACCTGCGCCGCTGCGGTGAAGCTGCCCGCCTCTGCTGCCAGGCAGAACAGTTCTATGCTGCCCAATTGCAAATCCTCGAAGTGCCGCTTCATGATTCGTTACACCGCGTATCAACTGAATATGCCCACTGCCTGTTTATCAGTCGGCGGCGTATAAATACAGTGGCCTTCGGTTGCGCAGGAATCTTCCTGCGCTCATCTCTCATCAGCAGGAGTGCAACATGCCATTCGTCAACGTGCGGATTACCCGCGACGGCGTCACCCGCGAACAGAAAGCCCAGGTGATCTCGGAGATCACCGAGACCCTCCAGCGCGTGCTGGGCAAGGATCCGCACCTGACCCATATCGTGATCGAGGAAGTCGATACCGATAACTGGGGCTATGCGGGAATGACGACCACGGAATATCGAAGTCTTCCCAAAGAGTGAGGGTGTTGCTTTCCAGGCCCGGTCCAGATGACCGGGCTTTTTTCTGCCTGGCGCAAGCCCTCTGTGGGAGCGAGCCTGCTCGCGATAGCGGCACATCAGTCAATACAGCTGAGGCTGGCCCACCGTTATCGCGAGCAGGCTCGCTCCCACAGTTGAACAGCGTGTGGCTCATCGATTAATTACACCACGTATCAACTCAAGTACCAGAAGCCCCATTTATCAAATCCAGGCGCAGCAATAACCTGATCCCAACCAGCGCCTCTCCCGGCGCCGCGGTTCAACCAATGTGATCAGGAGTCGAATCATGAGCAAGAAAACCGTCATCATCACCGGCGCTTCCAGTGGCATCGGCCTGGGTCTGGTCAAGGCGTTCCTGGACCGGGGCTACAACGTGGTGGGCAACGCACGTTCCCAGTCCGGGCTGGACCAGGCCGCGGCACAACTCGGTCATCCGGCCGGTTTCATCGGGGTGGCCGGCGATATTGCCGCGCCGGCGACTTCCACCGCGCTCATCGGCAAAGCCATCGAGGCGTTCGGCTCGGTCGACGGGCTGGTGAACAATGCCGGGTTCTTCCTGCCCAAACCCTTCGTCGAATACAGCCCGCAGGACCTCGAGTCGTTGCTGGACACCAACCTCAAGGGGCTCGTCTATGCCAGCCAGGCGGCGGCCGCGCACATGATCAGCCGCCGCGAAGGCTTCATCATCAACATCTCCGCCTCGGTGGCGTTGCAGCCGAACATCCAGGTGCCAGCGGCGCTGCCGGTGCTGATCAAGGGCGGCGTCAACCAGATGACCCGCGCCCTGGCCCTTGAACTGTCGCCGCACAACATCAAGGTCAACGCCGTGGCACCGGGCATCATTGATACGCCGATGCATGACCCAGCCCACCGCGAATTTCTCAACAACCTGGCCCCGGCCGGCCGCGTCGGCACCATCGCCGAAATCGCCGAGGCCGTGCTGTACCTCGCCGGCGCAGACTTCACCACCGGCGCGATCCTGCCGGTGGACGGCGGGATGAGCACCGGTAAGTGGTAGAAAAAGCTCTGGGAACGAGCCTGCTCGCGATGGGGTCCGGCCAGTCAACCTTTCATTGACTGACCCGACGCTATCGCGAGCAGGCTCGCTCCCACAGGGATTTGTTGCTTCACAGGGTGTAGGAGATCCCGGCCTGTACGGTCCGTGGTGCGCCTGGGTAGGCGTAGACGTTGCCGAACGCGCCTTCTTCGTAGTCGGCATCGAACAGGTTTTTCAGGTCCAGGTTCAGGCGGATCCGCTCGTTGACCTTGTAGTAGCCGAGCAGGTCGACGACGGTGTAGCTGTCCATGGAGAACGCGTTCGCTGCTGTCTGGCCGGCGCGTTCGTCAACGTATTTGGCGCCCACGCCAAGCCCCAGGCCCTTGAGGCCGCCATCCTGGAATTCATAGACATTGAGCAGACTGAAGCTGTGCTCGGGGACGTTGAGCAGACGGGTGCCGGACGGGATGTTGGCGTCCTTGGTCACCTCGGCGTCGACATAGGCATAGCCGCCGATCATCCGCCATTCCGGCGTCAGGTTGCCCGCGACGTTCAAGTCGAAGCCACGGCTGCGCACTTCGCCAGCGGCCACGCTGAAGGTCGAGTCCACCGGGTCGGTGGTCAGTACGTTGCGTTTTTCGATCTGGTACACCGCAGCATCCACGCTCAGCTGACGGTCCAGCGCTTCCCACTTGACGCCCACCTCGTAGGACTTGCCCTCCTCCGGCTTGAACCCACCGCCTTGGCGACTCGCACCGTTGTTGGGCTTGAACGAGCGTGCGGTGTTGGCGTAGACCGCCACGGTATCGGTCAGGTCGTACAGCACACCCAGCCGAGGCGTGACGGCATGGTCGGTGACTTCCCAGTTGCGGCTACCGGGCGGGTTCTGCGGGACGAAACTCTCGTACTCATGCTCGAACCGCTCGAAGCGCGCACCCGCCAGCAATTTCAGGCGCTCGGTGAGTGCCACCTGGTCCTGGATGAACACGCCGAAGGTCTTGAGGTTTTCCTGATCGTCGGTCGGCGTGCGGGTCAACGCCGGGCGCGGCTGGCCGTACACCGGGTCGAAGATGTCGATCGGGTAGGCACCGGCGCCTGCGGCAGAGCGCCGGATGATGGACTGGTAGTCGTAGTCTTCATACTCGACGCCGGTCAGCAGCGTGTGTTCGAAGCCGCCCGTGGAAAAATGCCCAGTGAGGTTGAGCTGGTAGTCGCGGTCGGTCCATTCCAGTTTGCGGTAGTTGAAGTTGCGGCCCAGGGTCCGGCCATCGGCGCCGATGCCGTTGCCTTCGACGGCATTGCCCTGCAACGTGCCGTCGAGCCACTGGGTGCCGCCGGCCAGGGTCCAGTCGTCGTTGAGCATGTGCTCGAACCGCACCTGCAGCATGGTGTTGTCGTTGTGCAGCTTGCCAGCGTCTTTCTCGCCGAAGAATGTGTCGCGCGAGGCGGTCCCGCGCTGGCCGGCGTAATGGGTCAGGCCACGGTCCAGCGGCGCATTGTTGCGCATGAAATCGCCTTCGAAGGTCAGTCGCGTGGTGTCGTTGACCTGCCAGCTGACCACCGGTGCGATGCCGTAACGCTCAGTCTCGACATGGTCGCGGAAGGTATCGCCGCCCTCGCCCACCACGTTCAGCCGGTAAGCCAGGTTGCCTTGTTCATCCAGCGGGCCCGACGCATCCAGCGTGCCACGGCGCATACCCTGGTCGCTGAGCTGGCTGCCCAGGGTCACCATGCGCTCGGCCAAGGGTTGCTTGGACACCACATTGAATGTACCGCCCGGGTCGCCGCGGCCATACAGCATGGTTGCCGGGCCCCGCAGCACTTCCAGGCGCTCGATGGTGTTGGCGTCCGGCATGTTCGGGTAACCCCGGTTGATCGGGAAGCCGTTGCGATAGAACTCGCCGGTGGTGAACCCGCGCACGGTGAAGGTCGTCAGGCCCTGGCCGCCGAAGTTGTTTGCCCGGCCCACCCCACCGGCGTAGTCCAGGGCGTCCTGCAAGCGCGTGGCGCCGAGGTCTTCGACGACGTCGCGGGAGACCACGGAGATCGATTGCGGGGTCTCATGGATCGCGGTGTCCGTCCGGGTGGCGCTGGCAGAACGGGTCGCGTGATAACCCTTGACCGGGCCCTGTGCGTTTTCGTAGTCGGCGCTGCCAACAATGTCGGTGGCCTGCAGTTCGAGGGTCGCCGGGTGGGCGACGATAGGCTCGTCTGCCCAGGTGGAGATGGAATAAGCCTGAAGCACACACAGTGAAACGAGAATCCGACGCATCGACACACAATCCCGATCAAAAATGCCGCCATCGCTGGCAGCAGACAAAAATGTGTTGCGAAAGATACAGCAACTCATTCCTGTTTGATATGAATTCCCATTAACGCATCGCAGTGCACGCCTCCTCGATGCGCCGCAAGAAGGTCTGCGCCCGCACGTCCTGGGTGTAAGCCACATTCAGCCGCAGCCAGTCACAAGTCTCCCCCGCCGGCAGGAACGCCGAACCTGGCGAGAGCTGGATGTGTAGGTCGCGGGCGATCTGTTGCACCCGCTGCGAATCCAGCCACCGGGGCCTGGCCCATATGAACAGGCCGCCCACGGGCTCGGCAAACACTTCCCAGTACCTGGGATCCAGCTGACGCAGCGTGCTCGCCATCTGCTTGTTCAGGCGTTGGCGCAGGCGCTGGAGCAGTTTGCGATAAGCACCGTTCGCCAGCAGCGTCGCCACCACATTTTCCGCCAGCAACGAGCAACCGATGCCGGTCACCATCTTCACTTCGGCCAACCGGTTGATGACCTCGGGCCGGGCAACCACATAGCCGATGCGCAGCGAACTGGACAAGGTCTTGGAAAAACTCGCCAGGTAGATCACCCGGTCCAAGGCATCCAGCGACGCCAGGCGTGCTGTCGGGCCGTTCTGGAAATCGGCGTAGATGTCGTCCTCGATAATGCGAAAGTCATGGGCGGTGGCCAGTTGCAGCAGACGATACGCCACGCTGGGCGAAAGGCTGGTGCCGGTGGGGTTCTGGTACATGCTGTTAATGAAGAAATACGCAGGCTTGTGTCGGCCCAGCAACTGCTCCAGGTGGGCGATATCCGGGCCTTGCGCAGTCCTTGGCACCGCCAGGGTCCTGACCCCGTGCAACTTCAGCAGATTGAACAGGTTGTAGTAACCGGGGCTTTCCACCAGCACCAGGTCGCCGGGTTTGAGCAGCGTGCGCACCAGCAGATCCAGCCCGTGGCTGGCGCCCTGAGTAGTGAGGATTTGCCCCGGTTCGACGTGAATGTCGATCAGGCCCAGGCGTTTCTGGATGTGCAGGCGCAACGGGGCTGAGCCCAACGGAGTGCTGTAGTTGAACAGCGCCTGGCTGTCGCTGCGCACCACCTGACGGATCGCCTGGCCCAGGTCGGCGTCGTCGCGCCACGCATCGGGCAGCCAGCCACACCCCAGCTTGAGCTGCGTCGAGGCGTTGTCGAACAGTCGCCACGCCGGGTTATCCGCCTGGCTTTCAGGCTCTGTCAGCGCGCACGTCTGCCGGGCGACGAAGAAGCCCGCGCCGTGCCGGGATTCCAGCACGCCACTGGCAACCAGATGATCGTAAGCCTTGATCACGCTCGACAGGCTCAGATTGTTTTCCCGCGCCAACTGGCGGATCGAGGGCATCCGCGCACCGGGGCGAATGCCATGGGTGGTGATCCACTCCGAGAGTTGATTCACCAGTTGGTGGATCAGGGGTTCAGCCACGTTACGCTCAATCTTCAGATCCACGACAGGCTCTCAGGTGTTCTCGGATTTCGAGCGAACAGTTAAGCATAAAAGGCCCCGCTCTGTTCCTTGTTTGCAAGACGCCCGCCAGAGATAGTCCCAGGCACTTCACTCGCCTCAAGGAACACCTTTGGACGCCCATCAAAAACACTCGTGGGGACTGGCTTTCGGCCTGTGCCTGATCACCCTGGCGGTCAACCTGCAAGCGCCGCTCTACACCACCTACGCGCAATTGTCCGGCTACGGTGCCGGCGCCACGGCGGTGGCGTTTTCCGGGTATGTGCTCGGTGTGCTGCCAGTACTGCTGGCCTTCGGCGGGCTGGCTGATCGGGTCGGACGCAAGCCTCTGATCCTGGTGGCGCTCGCACTCTCGATGCTGGCGACCGTCGTCACGCTGCTCTGGCCCAGCCTGGAAGCACTGGGCCTGGCGCGGCTGATGATGGGCGTCGGGACCGGACTGGCCTCGGCGACCTCGACCGCCTACATGGCTGAGCTCATGGCCAGCGGCGACACGCGCTCGCCGGCCAACCGGGTGACCGCCAGTACATCCCTGGGGTTTGGCCTCGGCGCGGCGTTGACCAGCCTGTTCCTGGCCGTTCATCACAGCGTTACGCCCGGCAGTTTCTGGCTGCAACTGGTGCTGGCGGCCACGGCGATGATCGTGGTCTGGCAGCTGCCGGATCCTGCCGTGAAAATCGGCAATGCGCCGCTGCTGCGCTTGCCGCTGTTCCCGACTGGCAGCCTGCCCTACAGCTTTTCCATGCTGCTGGCCTGGGCCACTTCGGGGCTGGTGATCGCCATCCTGCCGTCGGTGCTGGCGATCCACGGCTTGCAGGGTTGGTCCGGTCTGTCGACCTTCACCGTGATCAGTTGCGGATTGCTGTTCCAGCCGTGGGTGCGACGTCTGCACCCGGCCCGGGCCACCGCCCTGGGGTTGCTGATCCTGCCGTTGAGCTACGCGTTGCTGGCCTGGGGCGCCAGCGTCGGCTCCCTGGCCGCCGTACTGCTCGGCGCCCTGGGGGCCAGCAGCGCCTGTTACGGTTTTCTTTACCTGGGTGGGTTATCGGCGATCACTGCCATGGCCGGTGCGGAAAAGGCCCGGGTCAGTGCCGGGTTCTTCCTGTTTGCCTATGTCGGGTTCAGTATTCCGGTGGTGGTGACCGGGGTGTTGGCGGACCGTTTCGGCGCCGATGTGGCGCTGGTCCTGTTCGGTCTGGCGTTGGCGATTGGGGCGAGTATCACCGGGTTGTGCATCGTTCGCACGCAAGCCTATGGGGCTCAGCTTTCCCAAGGCTGAACGAAAATCCCGTCAGAGTACGGTGTCCACCCGTGGCGAGGGAGCTTGCTCCCGCTCGATTGCACAGCAATCGCAAAAATCTCCGGTCTGTTGCGCAGCCCAGCGGGAGCAAGCTCCCTCGCCACAGCAAAGCGTGCCAGCGGCAGACTTGGAGGGCTCGACCCGGCCGTCGCAAAGTCGTATACCATATCCCCACCTCAACCGAACGACCCCGCCGCCGTGACTTTATCCAAGTTCAACCTACCTGACCTAGGCAACACTCCGTCCACTTCGGAAATCATTACCCGCCATCTGCGCGATGCGATCGTCGCCGGGCATTTTGCCGAGGATGAGCCGATTCGTCAGGACGACATTGCCCGTCAGTTCAACGTCAGCAAGATTCCCGTGCGCGAAGCCCTCAAGCGGCTGGAGGCCGAGGGCTTGGTGATGTTCCAGCGCAATCGGGGGGCCATGGTCACGCGGATCTCCGAAGCGGAGCTGGCGCAGATGTTCGAAGTGCGGATGCTGCTGGAAGACAAAGTGCTGCGCCTGGCAATCCCCAACATGACCGAAGCGACCTTCACCCGCGCCGAAAGCATCTGCCGGGAATTCATCGGTGAGGACGACGTGGGACGCTGGGCCGAGCTCAACTGGCAACTGCATGCGTGCCTGTACGAACCGGCGCAGCGGCCGTTCATGGTCAGCCTGATTCGCTCGGTCCACGACAAACTGGAGCGCTACCTGCGCATGCAGATGAGCCTGTCGGCGGGCAAGGAACGCGCCGATCACGAACACCGGGAAATCGTCGACGCCTGCCGCGCCGGGGATGTGGACCGGGCGGTGAAACTGCTGGACGAACACATCGCCGGCGTCTGCCAGACACTGTTCGAGTTCTTGCCGGCCAGCCATTGAAAGCCACCGGTTTGCTCCCACAGTTTGTTTTGAGGCGGACACTGGTCCCGAGTACAAGCGTCACCCCTTGTGGGAGCGAGCCTGCTCGCGATAGCGGTGGGTCAGGCAACATCTGCGCTGAACGTTAAGCCCCCATCGCGAGCAGGCTCGCTCCCACAATGGATACTGTTTGATTCAAATCCGTAGCTGTGCCGATTTCGTCATCCGCGCCGGGTAAAACCATCAAGCCGCCGCCCCTGATGCGCGCCACGCTTGCCGTCATCTCCCCTGAACGGAAGCGCCCCATGAAACGCATCACCGTGATCGATTCCCACACCGGCGGTGAACCGACCCGCCTGGTCATCGACGGTTTTCCGGACCTGGGCCGAGGCAGCATGGCCGAGCGCAAGCGCCGGTTGGCCGAGGAGCACGATGCCTGGCGCACCGCCTGTGTCCTGGAGCCCCGGGGAAGCGATGTGCTGGTGGGCGCGCTGCTGTGTGAACCGGTGGACCCGAGTGCCTGTGCCGGGGTGATCTTTTTCAACAACAGCGGCTACCTGGGCATGTGCGGCCACGGCACCATCGGCCTGGTGGCGTCGCTGGCCCATCTGGGCAGGATCGGCCCTGGGGTGCACAGCATCGAGACGCCGGTAGGCACCGTACAGGCCACCTTGCATGAGGATCATTCGGTCAGCGTGCGCAACGTGCCGGCCTACCGTTACCGCCAGGCCCTGAGCCTGGAAGTGCCCGGCATCGGCCCGGTGGTGGGCGACGTGGCCTGGGGCGGCAACTGGTTCTTCCTGATTGCCGAACACGGCCAGCGCGTGGCCGGCGACAATCTCGACGCGTTGACCGCCTACACCTACGCTGTCCAGCAGGCCTTGGAAGAGCAAGGCTTTCGCGGCGAGGATGGCGGGCTGATCGACCACATCGAACTGTTCGCCGACGACCCGCAGGCCGACAGCCGCAACTTCGTGCTCTGCCCCGGCAAGGCTTATGACCGCTCCCCTTGCGGCACCGGCACCAGTGCCAAACTGGCCTGCCTGGCGGCCGACGGGAAACTGCGACCCGGACAGATCTGGCGCCAGGCCAGCGTGATCGGCAGCGAATTCGAAGGCTCTTACGAACAAGCCGGCGAACGCATCATTCCGACCATTCGCGGCCGTGCCTTCATCAGCGCCGAAGCCTCACTGATCATCGAAGCGGACGACCCGTTCGCCTGGGGCATTCGTTCGTGAGCGAGGGGCCTGTCGCCGACATCATCGTCATCGGCGCCGGAATCATCGGCGCCGCCTGCGCTCGGACATTGGCACGGCGCGGTTTGAAGGTGCTGGTGCTTGACGCCGGTTGGCACGGCGCCACAGCCGCCGGTATGGGCCACTTGCTGGTGCTCGATGACAACCCGGCGGAACTGGCCCTCAGTCAATACTCCCTGCAACGCTGGCGTGAACTGGCCCCGGCCCTGCCCGACGGCTGCGCCTGGCGCAACAACGGCACCTTGTGGCTGGCGGCCAACGCCGAGGAAATGGCGGTGGCCGATAGTAAATATCTGAATCTGCTGGCCCATGGCGAAGACTGCGAACTGATCGGTCGTGCTGCGCTGCATCAACGCCAACCCGGCTTGCGCCCTGATCTGGAGGGTGGATTGCTGATCAAGGGCGACGGCATCCTCTATGCTCCGGCGGCCGCTCGTTGGATGCTGGACACGGCCAACATTCTCCAGCAGCGGGCCCAGGTGACAGAAGTCGATGGCCGTCGCGTACGCCTCGACGACGGGCGATGGTTGAGCGCCGAAGCGGTGGTCCTCGCCAATGGCATCCAGGCTACCGAGCTCTGCCCCGAACTGCCCATCGAACCGAAAAAGGGCCACCTGCTGATCACCGACCGTTACCCCGCCACGGTCACTCACACCCTGGTGGAACTGGGCTATGTCACCAGCGCCCACAACGCCAGCGGCCCGTCGGTGGCATGCAATATCCAGCCACGCCCGACCGGACAATTATTCATCGGCGCCTCGCGGCAGTTCGGCACCGTCGATCCGCAAGTGGACAGCTGGATGCTGGCGAAGATGCTCAGGCGCGCGGTCGATTATTTGCCGGGACTGGCAGCGCTCAATGGCATTCGCGCCTGGACCGGTTTCCGCGCCGCCAGCCCCGATGGCCTGCCGCTGGTGGGACAGCATCCGCAGCGCGAAGGCCTATGGCTGGCGGTGGGTCACGAAGGGCTGGGCGTCACCACGGCCCCAGCGACCGCCGACCTGCTGGCCGCGCAGCTGTTCAACGAAACCGCGCCGCTGGCCCCGGCACCCTACCTGCCTCAACGCTTCCTCGGGGAACCGGCCCATGCCTGAAGCCCGACACCGTCCCCTGTGGCGAGGGAGCTTGCTCCCGCTCGATTGCGCAGCAATCGCCAAAATTTCGGGTCTGCTGCGCAGCCCAGCGGGAGCAAGCTCCCTCGCCACGGGATGTGAGTGTCCCCCTGACATCCGTTTAACCAAGGACGGGACCAATGCCTGACTTATTCCTCGACGGCCGCCCGCTGCAAGTAGCCGACGGCACCAGCGTCGCCGCAGCCCTGGCGCTGGGCTCCGACGGCTCCAGTCGCACCTCGGTCAGCGGCCAGCGCCGTGCGCCCTTGTGCGGCATGGGCATCTGCCAGGAATGTCGGGTAACCATCGACGGCCGTCGGCGCCTGGCGTGCCAAACCCTGTGCCGTGACGGCATGCATGTGCAGACCCGACCATGAACGAAACCACTGAACTGCTGATCATCGGCGCCGGCCCCGCCGGCATGGCCGCCGCCCTGGCCGCTGCAAGCAGCGGTGCACGCATCGTGCTGCTGGATGACAACCCGATGCCCGGCGGCCAGATCTGGCGCGACGGTCCCCAGGCCGAGTTGCCCGGCCAGGCGCGACACCTGCGCGCACAGTTACAGGCGTGCACCAACGTCCGTTGCTACGCCGGCGCTCGGGTCATCGCCCAAGCCGCCGACAAAACCCTGCTGATCGAGGATGCCGAGCGCGGTTGGCTGATCACTTACGAACGCCTGATCCTCTGCACCGGCGCCCGCGAATTGCTGCTGCCCTTCCCCGGCTGGACCTTGCCCGGCGTGACCGGGGCCGGTGGCTTGCAGGCGTTGATCAAGGGTGGCTTGCCGGTGCGTGGCGAACGATTGGTGATCGCCGGCAGCGGCCCGTTGCTGTTAGCCAGCGCCGCCACCGCGAAACATCAAGGCGCCCAGGTACTGCGAATCGCCGAGCAAGCCAGGCGCGCCGCCGTGGCCGGATTCGCCGCGCAATTACCGCGCTGGCCAGGCAAGCTTTTTCAATCGTTCGGTTTGTACGACGCCGGGTATCGCACCGATACCCATGTACTGGAGGCGCTGGGGCGCGAGCGGCTCGAAGGCGTGCGCCTGTCGCAGCGAGGCCGGACGATTGAACTGGCCTGCGACCGACTGGCTTGCGGTTTCGGCCTGGTCCCCAACACCCAGCTCGGCCAGGCCCTGGGCTGCGCCTTGCAAGGCCACGGCCTCGCGGTCGATACCTGGCAAGCCACCACTCGCGCGGACCACTACGCCGCGGGCGAATGCACCGGTTTCGGTGGCAGCGAACTGTCTCTGGTAGAAGGCGCCATCGCCGGCCATGCCGCAGTCGGTAACACCACGGCTGCACAACGCCTGTGGCCGCGTCGGGCACGCTGGCAGGGTTTCGCCCAAGCCTTGAACAAAGCCTTCGCCCTTGATCCACGCCTCAAGACCCTGGCGCGTGACGACACGCTGGTGTGCCGCTGCGAGGACGTGCCCTACGCCGAATTGTCCAGCCATGAACACTGGCGTGAAGCCAAACTCGCCAGCCGCTGCGGCATGGGCGCCTGCCAAGGCCGAGTCTGCGGCGCGGCGCTGCAGCACCTGTTCGGCTGGCCCCCACCAACACCGCGCCCGCCCTTCAGCCCGGCGCGGATCGAAACCTTGCTGGACCTGGACCAAACCCCTGAACCCTAAACCCTAAACCCTAAACCCTAAACAGCTGGACTTAAGTGCAGCCTGGAAAGCCAGATCGACTGCCAGGCCGCCTCGCTTTTGCTTTGCTTTGCTTTGCTTTGCTTTGCTTTGCTTTTGATCTTAGACGCCCCATCAACCACAAGGGCCGAACGCAGGCATTGCGCAGTGGGCATCCCGGCATGGATGCCGGGATAGCCGCGCAGGGCCATGGATGGCCCATCGCGGCGGGCCCACGGAGCAATGCCGGAGTGAGGGAACACCGAGCCTCGGCGAGGTGCCCAGTGGTGGGGCAAAAGCGTTTTGCTTACTTTTGCGCTTCTCAAAAGTAAGCCGCCGTAAGGGCGGAACCACCAGCAGCCGTTACCGCAGCAACGGATATGTAATCGACCGCAACAACGAACACCCACTCAATCACCAAACCAACGAACCAAGTGAACCCAAACAACTTTCCCCCTATGATCCCAACGTCCCCCCCCAGAACCGAGCCCCCATGTACCCCTCGCTCACCACCCTGCCCCCCTGCGATCTGAACACCCTGTTAAGCAGCCTGCAACCCATCGCACCACTGCTCGACACCCTGGCGGACGTCGTATTCTTCATCAAGGACAGCCAGGCTCGCTACGCCTTCGTCAACCAGACCCTGGCCCGGCGCTGTGGCTTCATGCACAGCGCCGACCTGCTGGGCCTGACCGCCGAACAAGTCTTCCCCGAACGCTTCGGCCCGCTCTACACCGAACAGGACCGCCGCGTTCTATCCAGCGGCCGCGAACTGGCCGACCAGCTCGAACTGCACCTGTACTACGGCAACCAACCGGTGTGGTGCCTGACCCACAAACTGGCGCTGCACGACCCCGAAGGCCAGACCGTCGGCCTGGCCGGGATCTCCCGCGACCTGCAACTGCCGCAATCGAGCCATCCGGCCTTCCAGAAACTGGCAGCGGTCGACGCTCACATCAAACAGCACTTCGCCCAGCCCATCAGCCTCGCCGAACTGACCGCCATCGCCGGGTTGTCGGTGGCGCAGCTGGAGCGGCACTGCAAGCGGATCTTTCAGCTCACACCGCGGCAGATGATTCACAAGGCGCGCTTGGAAGAAGCGTCACGGTTGCTGCTGGACAAGGATCTGCCGATCACCGAAATCGCCCTGCGCTGCGGTTACACCGACCACAGCGCTTTCAGCCGTCAATTTCGTGCCCTGACCAGCCTGTCGCCCAGCCAATATCGCGAAAACCGACGCTGAGCGTGTTCCCTGATGGGGCGACGGCTCTCGGATTGCTCCCATCTGTAACACTCCACACACCTCGCGCGTCGCCCAACTGATCCCTCCTCTTTCATGACAAGCCTCTGAATCAAGGCTGTTAGGCGATTCGGTGGGTACCCGTCAAACAGGCACGCCGCTTGCTTATCTAATATCGTATACGAAATCCTCAATACGATATCTCACCGCATTTATTCGACAGCGAGGCATTTATGAAGAACCCAGTACTGGTCGTAGCCCTCAGCGTTGTCCTCACCCCGCTTCTCATTGCCCCGGCCCAGGCCGACAAACTCGACGACATCATCGGCTCCGGCAAGCTGCGTTGCGCCGTGACTCTGGACTTCCCGCCCATGGGCTTTCGTGACGAAAGCAACAAGCCGGCAGGCTTCGATGTCGATTACTGCCATGATCTGGCGAAAGTCCTCGGCGTAGACGCCGAAGTAGTGGAAACGCCGTTCCCTGACCGGATCCCGGCGCTGATCTCCGGTCGCGCCGATGTGATCGTCGCGTCCACTTCGGACACCCTGGAGCGGGCCAAGACCGTCGGCCTGACCGTGCCCTACTTCGCCTTCCAGATGGTGGTGCTGACCCGCGACAACACCGGCATCAACAGTTACGCCGATCTCAAGGGCAAGGCCTTGGGCAATACCAGCGGCACCTATGAAGCCATCGCCCTGGAAAAAGACCAGAAGAGCTGGGGCAGCGGCAGTTTCCGCGCCTACCAGTCGCAGAACGACACGCTGCTGGCCGTCGCCCAGGGACACATCGACGCGACAGTGGTGACCAACACCGTCGCCGCCGCCACGATCAAATCCGGCAAATACAAGAACCTGAAAATCGCCGGCGACGCGCCCTACGTCATCGACTATGTGTCCCTCGGCGCCAAGCGCAGCGAGTACGGCCTGATCAACTACCTCAACCTGTTCGTCAACCAGCAGGTGCGCACCGGCCGTTACAAGGAGTTGTTCGTCAAATGGGTCGGCACCGAGATTCCGCCGACCAACCTGACCGTGCCCCAGGTCTACTACTGAGGATCGCGGCATGCCGAGCAAGCCTGTCCGCGTCAGCGGTCGCAGCCTGGTGGAGGGTGCCGCCGAGGGCGCCCTGCTGTTCGCCGATGTGGGCCTGAGTTTCTGGGGCGGCGTCGATCCGGTCAGTGGCGAAGTCATCGACCGGCACCATCCGCTGAGCGGCGAACGCCTGGCCGGGCGGGTGCTGGCGATTCCCAGCGGACGCGGTTCGTGCACCGGCAGCAGCGTGCTGATGGAGCTGATCAGCAACGGCCACGCGCCGGCCGCCCTGGTGCTGGCCGAAGCCGATGAGATCCTGACGCTGGGGGTGCTGGTGGCCCAGGTGATTTTCCAGCGTTCACTGCCGGTGTTGTGCGTGGGCCACGCGGCGTTCGACAAACTGCGCGGCCAGGGCTTTGTGCGCCTGGAGGGCGAGCGCCTGACATTGTCCGGGCGGCGTCCCAGTGACCATTGGCAAGCCGCCGATGTGCCGTTGCAGATGCCCTCATCCTCAACCCTTTGCCTATCCGAACAGGACCGGGCGCTGCTCGACGGCGCCCATGGCAAGGCCGCCCAGGTGGCGATGCAGATCGTACTGCGCATGGCCGATATCCAGGGCGCCACGCAATTGTTGGACGTGACCCAGGCCCACATCGACGGCTGCATCTACACCGGCCCGGCCAGCCTGCGCTTCGCCGAACAACTGGTGCAATGGGGCGCGAAGGTGCGCGTGCCGACCACCCTCAATGCCATCTCCGTGGACCAGCGGCGCTGGCGGGAGCTGGGCGTCGATCCGGCCCTGGGCGAACCGGCCAGCGCCCTGGGCGATGCCTACATGGCGATGGGTGCGCAGCTGAGTTTCACCTGCGCGCCGTATTTGCTGGACAGCGCGCCCAAGGCCGGCGAGCAGATCGTCTGGGCCGAATCCAACGCAGTGGTGTACGCCAACAGCGTGCTCGGTGCACGCACGCAGAAGTATCCGGACTTCCTCGACATCTGCATTGCCCTGTGCGGACGCGCCCCCCTGACCGGCTGCCACCTCGACGAACAGCGCAAGGCCGAGCTGATCATCGAAATGCCGACGCTGGGGCGCGTGGACGACAGTTTCTACCCGCTGCTGGGCTACCACATCGGTAGCCTGACGGGCCGGCGCATCCCACTGATCCGCGGCCTGGAAAACGCCGCCCCGACCCTGGATGACCTGAAAGCCTTCGGCGCCGCCTTCGCCACCACCAGCGCCGCGCCGTTGTTCCACATCGCCGGGGTCACGCCGGAAGCCCTCACTCCGGCCAGCGTAATGGACGCGGACACCCCGCTGACAGTGCAAACGGTCGACGTCGCAGGCCTGCTTGCCAGCTGGCGCGAGCTCAACAGCGCCCGGGACAAGCGAGTGGACGTGGTCTCCCTGGGCAACCCGCATTTTTCCCTCAGCGAGTTCGCCAGCCTCGCGACGCTGTGCGCAGGCCGGACCAAGCATCCGGACGTGGTGCTGGCGATCACCTGCGGTCGCGCTGTGCTGGAACAGGCGCGCCAGGCCGGCCACCTGAGTGCCATCGAAACGTTCGGTGCGATCCTGGTGACCGACACCTGCTGGTGCATGGTGGGTGAACCGGTGATCCCGCCCCAAGCCACGACGCTGATGACCAATTCCGGCAAATACGCCCATTACGCGCCTGGCCTGGTCGGGCGCGGCGTGCACTTCGCCAGCCTGGCCGACTGCGTCGAGGCCGCGTGCACCGCCCAGGCCGGCGGCCAGCCGCCGGCCTGGCTCCAACCGAGGACGCCTGCCCATGTTTGACTACAGTTTCCAGTGGCGCCCGGCCCTGCGCGCCCTGCCGGACATGCTCGCCGGCGCCTGGGTGACGTTCGAGACGGCCGCGCTGTCGATGATCTTCGGCGTGCTGATCGCCCTGGTATTGACGGTGATGCGCCAGGCGCGCAACCCGTTGCTGCGCGGCGTGGGCAATGGCTGGGTGTCGATCGCCCGCAACACGCCCTCGCTGTTCCAGATCTACATCCTCTACTTCGGCCTCGGTTCCCTCGGGCTGCACGTCAGCTCATGGCTCGCGTTGCTGGTGGGGATCACCTTCAACAACGCCGGTTACCTGGCGGAAAACTTTCGCGGCGGCCTCAAGGCCGTGCCCGGCACGCAGATGCGCGCCGCCCGCTCCCTGGGCATGAGCGCGTTCCAGGCGTACCGGATGATCATCGTCCCGCAGTTGTTGCGCATCGTCTTCTACCCGCTGACCAACCAGATGGTCTGGGCGGTGCTGATGACGTCATTGGGGGTGGTGGTCGGCCTGAACAACGACCTCACCGGCGTCACCCAGGAATACAACGTCAAGACCTTCCGCACTTTCGAATACTTCGCCCTCGCGGCGGCGCTGTACTACCTGATCGCCAAGCTGATCGTCGGGCTGGCCCGACTGTTGTCCTGGCGGCTCTTTCGTTACTGAAAGCATCGTTATTGAAAGCATCGTTACTGAAGGTTCTGTTATTGAGGGCTCGTCATGTTTGCCACAAGCCTCACCGTCAACGACCTGCTGTTCCTGCTCGAAGGGGCCTGGGTCACTCTGCAACTGACCGCGTGGTCGATCCTGCTGGGGACCCTGGCCGGGTTGCTGTTCGGCCTGTTGCGGGCGCTGCTGCCACGGGCCAGCCTGCCGCTGGCCTGGGTACTGGACGTGTTTCGCAGCGTGCCGCTGCTGATCCAGTTCGTGCTGTTCAATTCCTTGAAGAGCATCGCCGGTCTGAACATCAGCGCCTTCGCCGTCGGTTGCATCGTGCTGGGGGTTTATGCCGCCGCGTACTTCACCGAAATCGTCCGTGGCGGTGTGCTCGCGGTGCCGTTGAGTACCCGACGGGCCAGCCGTTCCCTGGGCCTGAGCTACCTGCAGGACCTGCGTTTCATCGTCCTGCCGATTGCCACGCGGGTGGCCTTTCCCGGCTGGCTGAACCTGGTGCTGGGGGTGATGAAAGACACGGCGCTGGTGATGTGGATCGGCATCGTCGAGTTGCTGCGCGCTTCGCAAACCATCGTGACCCGCATCCAGGAACCGCTCCTGGTGCTGTGCATCGCGGGCCTCATCTACTACGTCATGAGCCTGGTGGTCGCCCGCCTCGGCGCACGCCTGGAAACAAGGTGGCAGGAAAATGATTGAGATCGAAAACGTGCATAAATCCTTCGGCGACCTGGAAGTGGTCAAGGGCGTGAGCCTGACCGTGGACAAAGGCGAAGTGGTGTCGATCATCGGCGGCTCCGGCTCCGGCAAATCGACGCTGCTGATGTGCGTCAACGGCCTGGAGCCGATCCAGCAAGGCAGTATTCGGGTGGACGGTGTCGAGGTCCACGACCGGGCCACCGACCTCAACCATTTGCGGCAGAAAATCGGCATCGTCTTCCAGCAGTGGAATGCCTTCCCGCACCTGACCGTGCTGGAAAACGTGATGCTGGCGCCCCGCAAGGTGCTGGGCAAAAGCAAGCAGGACGCCGAAGCCCTCGCGGTGCGCCAGCTCGAACACGTCGGCCTTGGGGACAAGCTCAAGGCCTTTCCCAGCAAGCTTTCCGGCGGCCAGCAGCAGCGCATGGCGATTGCCCGGGCGCTGGCGATGTCGCCGGACTACATGTTGTTCGACGAAGCCACCTCGGCCCTCGACCCGCAGTTGGTGGGCGAAGTACTGGACACCATGCGCATGCTCGCCGAAGACGGCATGACCATGGTGCTGGTGACCCACGAAATCCGCTTCGCCCGCGACGTGTCCGACCGCGTGGCGTTCTTCTGCAATGGCCGGGTGCATGAGATCGGACCGCCGGACCAGGTGATTGGCAATCCAGTGCAGCCGGAGACGGCGGCGTTTCTCAGGTCGGTGAAATAACTGATGGCCCTATCGCGAGCAGGCTCGCTCCCACAGGGGACGGTGCCGCACGCAAATCCCATGTGGGAGCGAGCCTGCTCGCGATGAGGCCCGAACAGACAACCCAAGGACCCACCCCATGCGCTCATCCAAGATCATCCACATCATCAGCTGCCATGCCGAAGGCGAAGTCGGCGATGTGATCGTCGGCGGCGTCGCCCCTCCCCCTGGCGCCACCGTGTGGGAACAATCGCGCTGGATCGCCCGTGACCAGACCCTGCGCAACTTCGTACTCAACGAACCCCGTGGCGGGGTGTTCCGTCACGTCAACCTGCTGGTGCCGGCCAAGGACCCGCGGGCGCAGATGGCCTGGATCATCATGGAGCCGGCCGACACGCCGCCGATGTCCGGTTCCAACTCGCTGTGCGTGGCGACCGTGCTGCTGGACAGCGGCATCCTGCCGATGACCGAACCCCAGACCCGCCTGGTGCTGGAGGCGCCGGGCGGACTGATCGAAGCCGTGGCCGACTGCCGCGACGGCAAGGTGCAACGGGTGGAGATCAAGAACGTGCCGTCCTTCGCCGACCGCCTCGACGCCTGGATCGAAGTCGAAGGCCTGGGCTCGTTGCAGGTGGACACGGCCTACGGCGGTGACAGTTTTGTCATCGCCGACGCCCAGCGCCTGGGGTTTTCCATCTGTCCCGACGAAGCCGCCGACCTGGTGGCCGTCGGGCTCAGAATCACCCGGGCAGCCAATGAACAGCTGGGCTTCGTCCATCCGCTGAACCCCGACTGGTCGCACATTTCGTTCTGCCAGATTGCCGCGCCCATCATCCAGGAGAACGGCATTGCCACCGGCGCCAACGCCGTGGTGATACAGCCCGGCAAGATCGACCGCTCCCCCACCGGCACCGGTTGCTCGGCGCGCATGGCCGTGTTGCAGGCCAAAGGACGGATGCAGGTGGGCGACCGCTTCATCGGGCGCTCGATCATCGGCTCCGAATTTCATTGCCGCATCGACTCGCTGACCGACCTGGCCGGACGCCCGGCGATCTATCCGTGCATTGCCGGACGAGCCTGGATCACCGGCACCCATCAATTGCTGCTGGACCCAGCCGATCCCTGGCCGCAGGGCTACCGGCTCTCGGATACCTGGCCTGGCGCATGACGCTTGAAATCACACAGCCCCCGTGGCGAGGGAGCTTGCTCCCGCTGGGTCGCGAAGCGGCCCCAACCGGGTATGTCAGGTGAATCCATGGGGGCTGCTGCGCAGCCCAGCGGGAGCAAGCTCCCTCGCCACAGGGTGCTGCAATTTTCATAAACATTTTCGTATACGAAATAACATCCACCGGAGACAACCATGAGCAAACGCATCAACTGGAGCGGCGTATTCCCCGCCGTCACCACCCAATTCAACGATGACTTTTCCATCAACCTGGAAAAAACCCACCAGGTGATTTCCAACGTGATCCGTGACGGTGTATCGGGCCTGGTGGTCTGCGGTTCGGTGGGGGAAAACACTTCCCTGAGCGCCGAAGAGAAAATCGCCGTGACCGAAGTCGCGGTGGACGCTTCCCGTGGCCGGGTGCCGGTGATCTGCGGGGTGGCCGAATTCACCAGCGTGCAAGCGGCCAAGGTTGCCAACGCCGTGCGCAAGGTCGGCGTCGATGGAGTGATGCTGATGCCGGCGCTGGTCTACGGCTCCAAGCCGTTCGAAACCGCCGAGCACTTCCGCTACGTGGCCCGGCATGCCGACGTGCCGCTGATGGTCTACAACAACCCGCCGATCTACAAGAACGACGTGACCCCGGACATCCTGATTTCCCTGGCCGATTGCGACAACGTGGTGTGTTTCAAGGATTCGTCCGGCGACACCCGGCGCTTTATCGACGTGCGCAATGAAGTGGGTGATCGCTTCGTGCTGTTCGCCGGGCTTGACGACGTGGTGCTGGAAAGCCTTGCCGTCGGCGCCGAAGGCTGGGTGTCGGGCATGTCCAACGTGTTCCCCAAAGAAGGCGAGACCATCTTCCGCCTGGCCCGCGCCGGGCGCTTTGCCGAAGCGATGCCGATCTACGAATGGCTGATGCCGATCCTGCACCTGGACGCCCGCGCCGACCTGGTGCAATGCATCAAACTGTGCGAAGCCATCGCCGGCCGCGGCAGCGCCCTCACCCGCCCACCGCGCCTGGCCTTGCCGGAGGCGGATCGGGTGTATGTGGAGCAGATCATGGCCAAGGCGATGGCGAACCGGCCGGCGTTGCCGGATGTGGGGCTTTAGGCGTTACCCGAAGTCATTGGCTGACACGGCCCCCTGTGGGAGCGAGCCTGCTCGCGATAGTGATCTATCAGTCGACTCTGCGGTGGCTGACACACCGCCATCGGGGGGGGGGGGGGGGGGGGGAGGGGGGGGGTGG
>NZ_JBKGGX010000023.1:0-98875 GCF_052041925.1 Pseudomonas sp. SMN5 | reverse complement strand
CAGGGCGGAACCATAAGCAGCCGTTACCGCAGCAATGGATATGTACTCCGTCAACAGCACCAAGAAGAGCGGTGTGTCAGCATTCAAGCCCCGCCAGATACCCCCACGGATAAACCCCCCGCTCATGCCCATCACTGAACACCAACTGAACCCCATACCCCTGGCCATTGACCGCAACCACCCGGATCCGCGGAACAACCTGCACCGTCATCCCCCGCAGGCGAAACGCCCGGCATTGCGAGCAAGGGCACTGACGGCGCAGTTCAGCGTGCCCCAGCCGCTGTTCGCGGCCATCGGGCCAGGCCAGGCGCAGTTGCCCTTTATCCTGGGAATTACCCAGCGCCAACGGACTCATTGCAACTGGCCCAAGGCAATGCGCACAGCCTTGCGCACTTCGGGGTCGCCATCGTCCTGGGCAGCCTGCAAGGCCACCACAGCATTTCGATCATTCAGCTCACCTAACGCCAGCGCCGCTTCCTTGCGCAAATTGCTGATGCGATGCCCCAGGGTTTCGATCAAGGCCGCCAGCGCCGGGACGTAGCGCAAGCGACCGAGACTGCGGGTGGCCCGCAGGCGCACCTGCCAATAATCATCGGCCAACGCTTCGATCAGGGCCGGGCCGGCCTCGGCGTGACCGACCTTGCCCAGCGTGGTGGCGGCCTCTTCGCGCACCGCCCAGGCGGGATCGCACAGGGCCTGGCGCAGGGCCGGCAGGACTTGCGCATCCGACGCCAGGCCAAGGGCACCGGTGGCCGCACGCCGCACCTCGGTGTCCGGATCATCGCTGGCGAGTCGCGCCAGGGCTGGCAGCGCGTCAAGGTGCTTGAGCCAGCCCAGCACGCCCACGGCCTCGCGACGCACGCCCGCATCGCTGTCGGCCAGGGCAGCGAGTGCGGCCGGCGCTGCATCGGCCAGGCGCAACTCACGCAAGGCCCGGAACGCCGCCACCCGCACGTTGACGTCCCCGTGGGCGACCCACGGCAGGATCACCTTCCCCGCCGCCTCGCTCTTGAGCAGGCTCAGGCTCTGCGCCGCAGCGGCCTGTACCGTCGCCGACGGATCGGTCAGGGCCTGGCACAGGGCCTCAACCACCGGTGCATCTTCCCAGGCTTCGAGCAAGCGCGCGGCTTCGGCCCGCACCTCGGCACCAGGGTCTTGAGCCAGGCGATCCATCAGCCACAGCAGGCCTTCGGGCTCTTCCAGGTCGGCCAGTTCGATCAAGGCGATGCGTCGCACGCCAGGGTCCTCGTCCGTCAGGCGCGGTTGCAGGGCGAGGATGTCATCGTTGTCGGTGTCTTCGAATAGAGAGGTCATAGGGCAAATCGCGGCAAGGAGGTTTCAGGGAGCCCGAGGGGATTGAGGCGCGGCAATTGCCGGCCTTCTTCATGGCGCAGCAACTCGAGGCAGTGACGTTTCAAGCGAGAAAACTCGGGACTGGTCACCAGTTCGGTGGTCCGTGGACGAGCAAAATCCAGGCGCAGGTCCTCGATGATCCGGCCGGGTCGTGGGCTCATCACCAACAGTCGATCGGCCAGGAACAGCGCTTCGTCGATGTCATGGGTGACGAACACCACGGTGGTGCGAATGCGCGTCCAGATGTCCAGCAGCAGTTCCTGCATGTTCAAGCGGGTCAAGGCATCCAACGCGCCAAACGGTTCGTCCATCAGCAACAGGCGTGGGCGGTTGACCAGTACCCGGGCGATCTCGACCCGTTGCTGCATGCCCCCCGAGAGCTGGTCCGGCCAGTGCCCGGAAAAGCCTTCCAGGCCCACCAGGGCAAGGATTTCATCGGCGGCCCGATGCCGCTCGGCCTTGCCCAGGCCACGCATTTTCAAGCCGAAGGCGACGTTGTCGCGCACGGTGCGCCACGGGAAAAGCGTGTGCTGCTGGAACACCATGCCGCGCTGGGGCGACGGACCGGACACCGCCGTCCCGTCGACATTCAACGTGCCGGTGCGCGGTTGCAGATGCCCCGCCAACGCGCCCAGCAATGTGGATTTCCCGCAACCGGACGGCCCCAGGACGCAGACGAATTGACCGGCCTCGATCTGGCAATCCAGGCCCTGCACGGCTTCGAACGCCTGGGCGCCCTGGCCCAGGACAATGGACAACTGACGGATATCGATCCGTCCTTCTGGCGCTTGCATCACGCTCATCAGGCTTTTCCTCGTGGTCGATGCCAGGGCGTGAACAGCCCGCCGAGGCGTTTGATCAACAGGCTGCTGCCCATGCCCAATACGCCGATCAGCAACATGCCGACCACGATGTCGGGGTAGTTCTGCACGGTGTAGGACGCCCAGGTGTAGTAGCCGATGCCGTACTGGCCGGCGATCATTTCCGCCGTCACCAGGCAGAACCAAGAGGTGCCCATGCCAATCGCCAGGCCGGTGATGATGCTCGGCGCGGCGCCCGGCAAAATCACTTCCTGCAGGATTGCCCGGCGTCCGGCCCCCAGGCTTTTCGCCGAAGCGATCAAGCGCCGGTCCACCCCTTCGACGCCGTGCACGGTGTTGAGCAGGATCGGAAACAGCGCACCGGTAAAAGTGATGAACACCATCGACAGTTCCGACGATGGAAACATCAGGATCGCCAAAGGAATCCAGGCCACCGCCGGGATCGGCCGCAGCACTTCCAGCGGCGGCAACAGCAGGTCTTCGGCCCATTTCGAGCGGCCGATGGCCAGCCCCAGCGCCACGCCAATTAACAACGCCGCGCCATAACCGGCGAAGACCCGGCCCAGGCTGCTGCCCAGGTGCCGGCCAAGGCTACCCGACTCCCCCAGGCCGAACGCAGCCTGGATTACCGCCAGAGGCGTCGGGACGTTGGCAAAGGTCACCAGGCCCAGGTCCCAGTGATGAGTGGCGGCGAGCTGCCAGAACAGCAGGCAGAGCACCAGGGAAGCGGCTCGCAGGAGCCAGCGAAAATAAGATCGGGACACAACTTTTTCCTCTGTGCGTACCCCTGTGGGAGCGAGCTTGCTCGCGATAGCGTCAGGTCAGTTGAAGTTCATGTGACTGACGTACCGCTATCGCGAGCAAGCTCGCTCCCACAGGTCATTGGCCAGGCTTATCGGGTAGCAACCGATTGGGCCGTGGCTTCACTGAAATCCAAAACCTTACCGCCCTGGGCCGTGGCAAATTGCTGGGCCTGGCCCTTCAACAGAAAGGCGCTGAGCTGGCCCTTGGCATCGCTGGCAAACCAAGCCTGCTCGGCCAGCAGCTTGATCCCGCTGTCACTGGCCTGGGCATAGACGGCGCGGATACCCTTGCCTTCCTGCTTGAGGCTCGCCAACGCGGCAAAGGCCGATTGCGCCGAGGCGTAATGGCGGACTTTCGGCTCGCCTCGCACCCAGATCTCGGCCACGCGCCGCAAATCGGTGATCGCCTGGCCCGTCGCGGCATCAGTAGTTCTCAGCGGTGTCTGGGCGTAATCCGCCAGTTGCGCGTTGTAATCCAGGTGCGAGGCCTTGAACGCGGCACGGATGTACTGGTCATCAATGAAAGTGTTGAGATCCAGGCCGCGATCAGCTTTTTTCAGCAGCTTGAGGGTGTCGATGGCAGTGCCGACGGCTTGCCGGTATTCCGGCTTCCAGGTCAGGTCGCGGGTCTGCACGCCCAACGGGCCGTGGAACAGGTAATTGACCTCGGCATCCACCCCGGTGACCTGGGCGATCAGCTCGCTGTATTTCTCAGGCTCAGCGGCCAGCAACTGGTTGGCCTCGATGCTCGCTCGCAGGTAGGCGACGACGATTTCCGGGTACCTGCGGGCATAGGCCTGATCCACCAGCGCGCCATGGAACGTCGGCGCGCCGGCCTGGGCGCCGTCGTAGATCTTGCGGGCAAACCCACGGCTGGGGAACAACTCGGCGAACGGCACGAAGTCGGCATGGGCGTCGATCTTGCCCGCTTGCAGCGCCGAGCCGGCCACCTCCGGCGGTTGGGCGATGATGTTCACGTCCTTGAGCGGGTCCCAGCCCTGGGCCGCGACGGCGCGCAGCAACATACCGTGAGCGGTGGAAGCGAACGGCACGGAAATGGTCTTGCCCTTGAGCTCGGCCAGGGACTGCACACCCGAGGCGCTGGGCACCACGATGCCGTTGCCGCTGCCCTGGGTGCTGCCCGACAGCACACTGATGAACAGGCTGTGCTTGCCGGCGGCTTCAAACGCCACGCCGTTGAACGAGCCGGGGAAATCGGCCATGGCGCCGAAGTCGAGTTTGCCGGCGACCATCTCGTTGGTCAGCGGTGCGCCGCTGGTGAAGTTCTTCCACTGCACATCATATTGGGCGTTCTTGTAGGCGCCGTCATGGGGCAGGTATTTGTCCAGCAGGCCCAACTCACGAATCAACAACCCGCCGGCGGCGCAGTTGATGGTGGTGTCCTGGGTGCCGATGGCGATACGGATGGTTTCTGCCTGGGCAGGCAAGGTCAATGAAGCCAGTACCAGACCGGCGAATGCTGCACGCAACAACATGGGTGTGTCCCCTCGAATCATTATTGGGAGGTTCGTCTCCGCCACGATCAGGGCGTGGTGGGAAACGAGGGGTGTCTTCTGGATCGGGCGTCCGGGGGTGGCCGGATGGCTTTTGGGTGTCAGGTCTGACGCTATCGCGAGCAAGCTCGCTCCCACAGGTTTGTGGGTGTAACGATAACCGCGACTCGACTCGATCCACTGTGGGAGCGAGTCTGCTCGCGATGAGCGGTGTCTCGGTCAACGCAACAAGTAAGGAATCTCCACCTTCACCGCCCCCGTCGGGCAGTCCTTTTCACAGGGCATGCAGTACCAGCATTCATCGAACGTCATGTAGGCTTTCTGGGTCGCCGGGTTGATTGCCAGCAGGTCCATGGGGCAGACGTCGACGCAGACGGTGCAGCCTTTGTCGGCGATGCATTTGTCCTCGTCCACCGTGACCGGGGCGTTGGAGCGAAAGAATATTTCCTGGGGTTGATAGGCCATGGGCGTTCTCTCTGGATGGACGGTTCACGCCGCGTCGGCACCGACCCGCAGCCGGTCGTAGGCCTGCAGTTCGTCGGCATCGAGGGCGATGATGTAGGGCTCGACGGCTTTCTTGAATGAGGTCATCGCGCCGTCATCGCCTTTCTTCAGGTGGCAATGGCAGAACCACTCGCTGTCGTTGCGTTGCGGATGGTCGACCCGATAGTGGTACAGCCCCCAACGGCTTTCGGCGCGGAACAGCGAGGCACGGGCGGCCATTTCGGCGCAGTCGCGGATCACGCTGACTTCCATGGCGCGCATCAACTCATGGGCGTTGTGAGCCTTGATCTGATCCAGGTCGCGCTGGATATCGTCGAAGCGTTGCAGGCCGATCTGCATCTTCCTGGTGACCTTCGGCGGCTGCAGGTAATCGTTGACGAAACGGCGCAGCTTGTATTCCACCTGGGCCGGCGGCAGGCCGTGCTCACGCTCCAGCGGCGCAAAGACTCGGTTCCGTTCCCGTTCGATCTGCCCGGCATCCAGCGTCGAAAAATCCTTCCCGGCGACAAAGTCCGCCGCGTTGTTGCCAGCGAACCAGCCATAGGTGAACGCCCCGAGCATGTAGTTGTGCGGCACCGCCGCCATGTCGCCGGCCGAGTACAAGCCCTTGACCGAGGTTTCCGCCCGCTCGTTGACCCACACCCCCGACGCCGAATGGCCGCTGCAGAAGCCGATCTCGGAGATGTGCATTTCCACCATCTGCGTGCGGTAGTCGGTACCGCGATTGGCGTGGAATTGGCCGCGACTGGGGCGCTCGTTGCTGTGCAGGATTTGCTCGATGTTCTGGATGGTTTCCTCGGCCAGGTGATCGAGTTTGAGGAACACCGGGCCGTTGCCGCCTTCGAGCTCCTGGTGGAACTCCCACATCATCTGCCCGCTCCAGTAGTCGCATTCGATGAAGCGCTCGCCCTTGTTGTTGGCGGTGTAGCCGCCCAACGGGCCGGTGACATAGGCGCAGGCCGGGCCGTTGTAATCCTTGATCAACGGGTTGATCTGGAAGCACTCCAGGTTCGCCAGCTCGGCGCCGGCGTGGTAAGCCATGGCATAGCCATCGCCGGCATTGGTGGGGTTCTCGTAAGTGCCCATCAGGTAGCCGGAGGCCGGCAAACCCAAGCGCCCCGCGGCGCCGCAGCAGAGGATCACGGCCTTGGCCTTGATCACCTGGAAATCGGCGGTGCGGCAGTCGAAGCCCATCACCCCGTTCACCGCGCCCCCTTCGTCGGTCAGCAATCGGGTGCAGACCAGCCGGTTGGTGATGCTCACCCGCGCTCGCTTCAACTGGCGATACAAGACCTTCTTGATGTCGTGCCCTTCCGGCATCGGCAGCACGTAGGCGCCCATGTGATGGACTTTTTTCACTGCGTAGTCGCCGGTCTCGTCCTTCTCGAACTTCACACCCCAGCGGTCCAATTGCTCAATGGTTTCGAAACTGTGGGTGGCGTAGGCGTACACCGCCGCCTGATTGACGATGCCGTCGTTGGCGATGGTGATTTCCTTGGTGTACTGCTCGGCGGTCGAGTGGCCGGGGATGATGGCGTTGTTCAAGCCGTCCATGCCCATGCTGATGGCGCCGCTGCGCTTGACGTTGGCCTTGTCCACCAGCAGCACGCGCAAATCACGGTTGCGCTCCTTGGCCTTGATCGCCGCCATGGGCCCGGCGGTGCCGCCGCCAATGACCACAATGTCGTACTCCTGCTCCAGCGTCGTTCGGGTCATGCGTGCGTCCCTTTCTGTCGGTCGATTCGCAAGCGGTACTGGAAGGCATCGCCGCGGTAGTAAAGGTGTTCGAAGTCCAGCGGCTGGCCGCTGGCGTCATGGGTCAGGCGTTCGATGCGCATGATCGGCGAGCCCGCCTCGACCTCCAGCGCCTGGACCAGGTCGCTGTCGGCCAGCACCGCATCGATTGCCAGGTCGGCGTGGCCCAGGGTCAAGTCACAGTCGTTTTCCAGGATCAGGAAAATGTCCCGGGTCACCAGGTCGGCTTTTTCCAGTCGCTCGCCGAGGGCCTTGGGCAGGTAGGTGATTTCCAGGGAAATCGGCTCGCGATTGATCAGCCGCACCCGCTTGATCTGCGCCACGGTTTCCCCTTCGGCGACGTTCAGGCGTTCGGCCACCCGCTTGTCAGCGGCGATGAATTTGAAACTGTGCAGGCGGTTGATCACCTCGAAGCCACGTCCGGTCATGGATTCGGCCAAGCCCTGAAGCGTGCTGACGTTCTGGAACGTCTTGGGCTTGGCGACGAACGTGCCCTTGCCGTGGATCTTGAATATCAGCCCTTCCTTTTGCAGATCGCCCAGGGCCTGGCGCACGGTGATACGGCTGACGCGAAACAGCGCGCCCAACTCGCTTTCCGAAGGCATCTGGCTGCCCTGGGGGTATTCGCCATCGAGAATGCGAGCCCGCAGCACGTCTCGCAGTTGGGTGTGCAGCGGCACGCTGCTGAGGGAAAGAATGTTGTCAGACATGACGCCTTATCACTTGTCATAACGAGTTATGACGTGATCTTAGGAAACCCGCCCCAGGCCTGAGAAATACCGTTTGGACATATCCTTAGAGCCGCGCCTCGACGCCCTCATTACGAAACGCACTGGGGCTCATGCCGGTCCAGCGCCGGAACGCCCGGCGAAAGCTGCGCACATCGCTGTAGCCGACTTCTTCGGTAATGCGTTCGATGGACAGCTCGGGGTTGGCCAGCAGATTGAGGGTCCGGCCACGGCGCACCTGTTCCAGCAAGGCCTCGAAGGTCAGGTTGTGTTCGGTCAGGCGCCGGCGCAGGGTGCGACTGCTCATGTTGAGGTCGGCGGCGATTTTCTCGATGTGGCTGCCACGGGTCAGGTCCCGGGCAATCGCCCGTTCCACAGCCTGAATCAGGTCGATCTTCTGGTGAACCTCGACCGCCTCCTGCTCCAGCAGGGCCAAGGCCTGGCGCAGGGCCAGGGGGTGGTGATTGGGCAGGCGCACGTCCAGCCAGCGGACATCGATCAGCATGCGGTTGTGCCGGCAGCCAAAGCGCACGTCCGGCCCGAGTATCCGCTGGTACTCCTGGGCATAGGACGGCGCGGCATGCATGAACTCCACCGCCTGGGGTTTGAATTCGGGGCCCGCCAGAGCCCGGCCATAGACCATCAGGCTGGCGAAGAACTCTTCCACGGCGAACACCTGAACCTCGGCAAAAGGCAGGCGGCAGGTAGCCTCGACCATGATCCGGTCAGTGGCTTGCTCGACACTGGTCACGGCGATGCCACCGGTGGTGTGCTGATAGCGAACCCCGAGGGCGAAGGCATCGCGCAGGGTTTCGCAGAGCGACAAGACATGCCCCAGCAGGCCCAGGGTGCCAAGGACGTTGCGATCGCCGACCCACAGCCCCAGCCCGCGATCGGGCAACAGCTTGAGCGCCCGCTGAATCATGATCACCGCCTGGCGGTAGGAAATCCGCTGGGCAGGATCCTGCAGGTCCTCAAGGCCGAATCCCAGGCCACGACACAAGCTGGCGGCATCGAAGCCTTTGTCCTTCACCACCTCGGCCAATGTCTGCAACAAGAACGGCGATACCAGCGCCAGTTCATAGGTGGGGTCGATGACTTTCATTTGCATGGCGGGTCCCGGAGCACGTTAGGTGGCGTTTTTGTAACCGGTTGTTTCATGAACGTTAGCATGCGCCAATGCAATGGGGGACACAAAATCTGGCCGCCCAAGTCCCCTGCGTGGCCGCCAATACCCTGCCCTGGTGGCGGCGAACGGCTTATTTCTATGGCTCGGACTTTCGGTGTATCGCCAACAATAATAATGAGCCCCCACATGAACCCGATCCGCACGACACTCGCCTTGCAACTGACCCTGGGCCTGGCTTTGAGCCATGCGCTACCGGCTCTCGCCACTGAATCCGGCGTGGACAACATCGGCCCCGGCACCGACGGTTTCTTCGTGTTGCCGCTGGAGGTCGACAGCCTTCCGGACAACATGGTCGCCTTCAACCTCTACTACAACCATTACAAGGCGCGCAAATTCAACATCAGCTCGCTGGGCGGGGAACTGCCGAATGTGGAAATCGAATCCACGGCAGTGGTGCCGCGCATCGACTACCTGAGCCCGTTGCGGGTGGCCGGTGGCCGAGTAGGGATTTACATCGCCCAGCCCTGGATCAAGCAGGAAGTCTCGGTGTTCGGCCTGCATGACACCCGCGAGGGCATGGGCGACACCACGATCTCGCCGATTGTGCTCTGGGACATGGGCAAGAACCTGACCCTGGCCGCCGCCGTGGAAATCACCGTACCGACTGGCGAATACGACGCGGATCGCCTGGCCAACACCAGCAACAATTTCTACACCTACAAGCCGCTGTTCTCCTTCACCTGGCTGCCCTCGGAGAGGACCGAGGTGTCGATGAAAAGCACCTACAGTTTCAACCACGAGAACAAGGACACCGATTACCGCTCGGGGCAGATTTTCCACTTCGATTATTCGGCCAGTTACCGACTGACCGACAACCTGCGCCTGGGTCTCAACGGCTACTACCTCAAGCAGACCACCGACGACAAACAGCACGGCCGCACCGTGCAGTTCGCCGGGCAGGATGTGGACGACGGCGTACGCGGCCAGGTCTTCGCCATTGGCCCGGCGCTGCACCTGACCTTTCTCAAATACGCCAGCGCCGAGATCCGCTGGGCCAAGGAATTCGACGTGGAAAACCGCCCGGAAGGCGAGATGCTCTGGGCCAAGATCAGTATTCCGTTTGCGTTCTAAAGCCCGACCAAACACCCGTGGCGAGGGAGCTTGCTCCCGCTCGGCCGGTCCGACGCCTCGGGCGCAGCCGTCGTGAAATCTGCCAACCGTTTATTCCAGATACACGGTGTCGTGTGGTTTTGGGGCTGCTGCGCAGCCCAGCGGGAGCAAGCTCCCTCGCCACGGGTTTTGCGTACGGCGCGGCTGAATCAGCTATAAACCGGCCAGCGCTCGACAATCCTGCCCGCACGCACCGCCAGCAGATCACCAAACTGCAGCAACACCGACTCAGTCTGGGTCGGCCGCAGGAACACCTGGTCCTCCAGCCCCAGCCCCACAGCTTCGGAGCCGTTGACCATTTCCTGGTTGGAACTGCGGCCATAAAGGTTGTTGCTCTTCAAGCCGGGTGGGGATTCGAAGTCGGCCATCCAGTTGCCGCCATAGATGAAAAACGTGGCGCGCTGGTTCACGTCCCACCAGGACAGGATCCGTGACTTTTCGTCCAACGCCGGGATATTCACCGCGCCGGTGCGCTTGAGTACCGGCGTGGCGATGTACGCTGCCGGCACGTGTTCGCTCAGCGACGGTAGGTCGTAGTGGCTGGGCTTGAGCATGGCCGTGCCCACCGAGACTTCGGTGCTGAGGTTTTCCTGTTCATGCAGGCGATAACTGGGGCTACCGGCGGTGTTGAGCGTCAGGCTCGGATGCCACAGGTCGGGATAGCGCACGCGCAGGAAGTCGACCCGGGCGTTATAGATCGCCATGACTCGCGCCAACAAAGTTTGCGGTGTCGCCAACAACTCGGGCACGCCCATGCCCACGAACGGGTCGTAGCCCATGAACCCGGCAAACTCCAACTGAGCCGGATGAGCACGGATCAATTTGAGCATTGCGTCCAGGGCCGCCTCATCGGCCACCCCGCCGCGGTGCAGGCCCACGTCCAGTTCGATATTGACTCGCAGACGCGTGCCCAGCCCCAGGGCCAGGGCGCGGTATTGCTCCAGCCGTTCGGGCGTATCCAACAACCATTGCAATTGCCGTGACGGATCGAACGGCCCCTTGTGCTGCTGATAAAACAGCTCGGCGGAACGCACCGGCAGCGGTTTGCCGAGCAGAATATCGGCCTTGGGGAACTGCACCGCGTCGTGGTTGAGAAACGGCTGATGGAATGACATCAGTCGCCCCGTCTCCGCCCGCTGGCCGATGTAGTCGAGCAACCTGGGCGACGGCAGTGATTTTTCCACCAGTCGCAGTTGCTTGCCGCCGCGCCGGACCGACGCCTTGACCACATCGATGTTGTGATCGAGGCGATCCAGGTCCACCAGCATCACCGGACGCATCGGCCCGTTGGCCTTGAGTTCGCGGTTCAGCTGGCTGAAGTATTCAGTGTACGACCCGCCCCGATCCTGCGGTCGCAGCCAGGCACCGACGCCGGCCAGCACCACCCCGGTGCCCAGCGCGCCCTTGAGAAAACCGCGGCGATTGAAGCCCATCAGCTCACCCCCAGAATCGATGAAAGATGCCCGTTGAGGAACTTGCCGGTGGGGTCCAGCGCCTGGCGCACCTGGGCGAACTCGTTCCAGCGCGGGTACAAGGCCTGGAGCGCCTTGGCGTTGAGGCTATGCAATTTGCCCCAATGGGGACGGCCCTGGTATTTCCAGAAGATCGGCTCGACGGCGGCAAAAAAGTTGTGATGATCCATCTGGTAATGCTGGTGCACCGAGATCGAGCAACTGTCCCGCCCTTCGAACATGCTCAGGGCAATGTCGTCGGCCTTCACATAGCGGTATTCGATGGGAAACCAGGTGCGCAGGTCCTTGTCGCGGATCAGCGCGAGAATTTCGCGCAGGCACGCCGGGCCCTGTTCGGCCGGCACCGAATACTCCATCTCGTTGAAGCGCACAGTGCGGGCGTTGGCATAGATGTCGTGAGAGTCACCGACCCGGTCATCGAAATCGGCCACCAGTCGCATGCTGTTGAGCAACATCCGCCGGGTCGCCGGAAAGTCGCTGCCGTACTTATCGAGCTTCTCGATCAAGGTAACGAACTCGTTGCCGCCCTCCTCCTCGGGGCTGATGGGCGGCGTGGCCGGGTCGGTGGTTTCGTTCAGGGCAATCGACAACGCATAGTCGGAGTGAGTCACCACCTGCATTTCCCAGTGTTGGTTATCGCGGGTGTTGGTTTGCACCTCCTCCAGCAGCTCTTCGGTCTTCGCCACCCATTGCCGCTCACGCAAGCGGTAGGCCGGGCGATTCTGCAGGCGCACCCGGGTCACCAAGCCCAGGGCACCCAGGGACACCCGGGCGGCCCTGAAGACTTCGGGATGACGCTGGGCATCGCAATCGAGCACCTCGCCACTGGCCGTCACCAGCTGCAGGCCAACCACTTGGGAAGCGTAGGAGCCGAACGCCTTGCCGGTGCCATGGGTGGACGTGGCAATGGCGCCGGCCAGGGTCTGGTAATCGACATCGGCCATGTTCGGCAGCGCTTGGCCGATTGCCTTGAGTGCCGGTCCCATGCGGGACATTGGCGTACCGCCACCGAACTCGGCTTGCAGGCTGGCGACGTCGTGATCCAGCAGACCGCTGAAAAAACTCAGCGACAACAAGGTTCCGTCAGTGGGCACCAACGCGCTGAAGGAATGCCCGGAGCCCACTGGCCGAATCCGCCCCTCGGCGCGGCGCACCACCTGCACCAGTTCATCCAGATCCTTCGGCGCCAGGCGTGCCGCCGGCAGGCAGCTTTGCCCGCCGGACCAGTTGCGCCAGGGGATCAGGCGCGGCGCGCGCATGAGGTCGGCCAGCGCGCTGTGGCTATCCAGGGCCGCGAAGGCCGCGACAACGCCAGCCTGCTGGAGCAAGCGGCGGCGTGAGTAATCCATCGTCATGCCATAGTCCCCCGGATGGTCATTGGAAATGCTCGCCGGACATGAACGCGATCAGCGCCAGGAACTGCTCTTCGGAACAATGCATGCACAGGCCCATCGGCGGCATACCGTTGTAGCCGTTGATCGCGTGGTCCAGCAGGGTCTCGGCGCCCTGGGCCACCCGCGGCGCCCAGGCGTTGGTGTCGCCGGTCAGCGGCGCACCGGCGGCCGGGTTGGCATGGCAGAGTTTGCAACTGCTGTCGTAGACCTCAGCCAGCGCCGCGTCGGCGGGCATGGCCGTGAACACCGTCGGCGCGGGGGCCTTGGCCTCTTCACCACAGCCGCTGAGCAAGACGCCGAGCAGCACGATGGAGACCGTGCGAAACCAGGTTGGATGGGTGAATACCGGCATGGGTCCCTCTTGGCGGCGCTCAAGGCGCGGCCTTCTTGTTGTGGGTCGGACAGTTCCCACGTTAAGGCACGCCGGCGTGGCGGCTGAGGGCATTGGGGGCCAGAAAAGGGGGCTTGGGCGGCCAGGACCTACACACCGCACATCCTGTGGCGAGGGAGCTTGCTCCCGCTCGGCTGCGAAGCAGACGCCGTCCGGTCTGTGGATGATGGTTATTGGGGCTGCTGCGCAGCCCAGCGGGAGCGAGCTCCCTCGCCACAGGGGATCAGCTCTGGTCCAAAAGGTGGCGCGGCTAGGGCAACAATACCCCCTGCTCCCGCTCGCACAACTGCACCACATAATCCCACAACACCCGCAACCGCACGGACTTGTGTAATTCGCGGCGGGTGCTGATCCAGTAGCTGCGGCGGATGGTTTCGTCCGGCAGCAAGGGCACCAGCGTCGGGTCGCCGCCGGCCATGAAACAAGGCAACACAGCAATGCCCAGGCCTGAGCGGGCGGCCTGTTGCTGGGCGATCACGCTGGTGCTGTGGAACACCACCCGAGGCTTGCGGCAAAAGCTGTTGAGGAACATCAGTTCCTGGCTGAACAGCAAGTCATCGACGTAGCCGATCCAGGCATGGCGGGCCAGATCCTCGCGGCTGCGCAACGGCGGTGAGCGGTCCAGATAGGCCTGGCTGGCGTACAGCGCCAGGCTGTAGTCGGTGAGCTTGCGGGTCACCAGCAGATCGGCCGCCGGGCGTTCGAGGTGGATGCTGATTTCCGCTTCGCGGTTGAGGATGCTGACAAAGCGCGGCACTGCCACCAACTCCACTTCCAGTCCCGGATAACGCTGGAACAACCCATCCATGCGGCTGGCGAGGAACATGATGCCCAACCCCTCGGTGACGCCCAGGCGGATCTTGCCCAGGGGCGCGCTGGACTGCGTGATGTCTTCCTGGGCCAGCAACGCCACGTTTTCCATGGCCTCGGCATGCTTGAGCAGCCTTTCACCGGCCGGGGTCAGTTCATAGCCCTGGGCATGCTGGACAAACAATGCGGTACCCAGGCTCGTTTCAATGGCCTCGATGTGCCGGGCCACTGTGGCATGTGTCGTGTTCAAGCGCCGGGCAGCAGTCAGCAGGCGGCCGCTGCGTTGCAGTTCGAGAAAATAACGCAGGTCATTCCAGTCGAACATCGGGCGTTCCTTGAGCAGCGCTGTTTATAAACACACAGCCGTTGCGCAAAAACTAACATTCTTTTAACGAAAACTAACAACTAGGATGTTCCGACAAGAACAAAAAATGAGGTCGCGAATGCAACCTGTCGTCGATGAATACGATTACGTGATCGTGGGCGCCGGCCCTGCCGGGTGCCTGCTGGCGAACCGGCTTTCGGCCGACCCGCAACAGCGGGTGTTGCTGCTCGAAGCCGGTGGGCGCGATAACTATCCGTGGATTCACATCCCGGTCGGCTACCTGTTCTGCATCGGCAACCCACGCACCGACTGGTGCTTCAAGACCCAGGCGCAACCCGGCCTGCAAGGGCGCGCTCTGAGTTACCCGCGCGGCAAGGTGCTGGGCGGCTGCTCCTCTATCAACGGCATGATCTACATGCGCGGCCAGGCGGCCGATTACGACGGCTGGGCCGCGCAGGGCAATCCAGGCTGGAGCTGGAAGGACGTGTTGCCGTTGTTTCGCCAGAGCGAAAACCATTTCGCCGGGGAGTCGGAACTCCACGGTGCCGCCGGCGAATGGCGGGTCGAACGCCAACGCCTGTCCTGGCCGATTCTCGATGCGTTCCGCGACGCCGCCGAGCAGAGCGGCATCCCCAACGTCGACGATTTCAACGGCGGTGACAACGAGGGCTGCGGCTACTTCCAGGTCAACCAGAGGGCCGGCGTGCGCTGGAATGCCGCCAAAGCCTTTCTCAAACCGATTCGCCAGCGTGCCAACCTCACGGTGCTGACCGAAGTCGAGGTCGACCGGGTGTTGTTGCGCGACGACCGGGCCCACGCCGTCAGCGCCCGCTGGCAAGGCAAAGGCATGACCTTCAAGGCCCGCAAGGAAATCGTCCTGTGCGCTGGCGCCGTTGGCTCGCCCGGCATCCTCCAGCGCTCGGGGATCGGCCCCCGTGGTCTGCTGCAACGCTTGGGGATAGGCGTGACGCATGAACTGCCGGGCGTGGGCGGCAACCTGCAGGATCACCTGCAACTGCGGCTGATCTATCAATTGGAAAATGCCCGCACCCTGAACCAGATCGCCGGCACCCTGTGGGGCAAGATGGGCATGGGTTTGCGCTACCTTTACGACCGCAGCGGCCCACTGTCCATGGCCCCCAGCCAACTGGGCGCGTTTGCCCGCTCGGGTCCGGAACAGACTTCGGCCAACCTCGAATACCACGTGCAACCGTTGTCCCTGGAGCGTTTCGGCGAGCCGTTGCACAGCTTCCCGGCGTTCACCGCGTCGGTCTGCGATTTACGCCCGCAAAGCCGTGGACGGGTGGACATCGGCTCGGCCGACCCGCAGACAGCGCCAGTGATCCAGCCCAATTACCTGAGCCATCCCGAGGATCTGCGGGTCGCCGCCGATGCGATCCGCCTGACGCGCCGGATCGTTGCGTCCCCGGCACTGAGCCGTTTCAAACCGGTGGAGTACCTGCCGGGAGCGAGCCTGCAAACCGAGGAAGAGCTGCACCAGGCCGCAGGCCGCATCGGCACGACCATCTTCCACCCGGTCGGTACCTGCCGCATGGGCCAGGATCGCGACGCCGTGGTGGATGCGCAACTGCGCGTGCACGGCATCAAGGGCCTGCGCATCGCCGACGCCTCGATCATGCCGAACATCACCTCGGGCAACACCTGCTCGCCGACGCTGATGATTGCCGAAAAGGCAGCGCAGATGATGCGCGAGCCACAGACCCGGAGCGCCGCCATCGAAAAGGAAACCGCCTCAGTCTAAAGAACCACATTATCCCCTGTGGGAGCGAGCCTGCTCGCGATAGCGCCGGCACATCCAGCATCCAGGGTGACAGACAGACCGCTATCGCGAGCAGGCTCGCTCCCACAGGGCCTGCATGAATTCAAGGAATGCAACACGCAACAAACGCCCACACCGGCGTCGACAGTGGAACAACAAAAACAATCACTGTGAGGGATACCGCTATGTCGGAACATGTTCAGCCCCTGGAAGCCACGCTCAGCGCCGGCACCAGCCGGGACACCCAGAAAGTCATCTTCGCCTCGTCCCTGGGGACGGTCTTCGAGTGGTATGACTTTTTCCTCTACGGCGCCCTCGCGGCGGTCATCAGCAAGCAGTTCTTCGCCGGGGTCAACGACACCACGGCGTTCATCTTCGCCCTGATGGCGTTCGCCGCCGGCTTCATCGTGCGACCGTTCGGCGCGCTGGTGTTCGGCCGGTTGGGGGACATGATCGGGCGCAAGTACACCTTCCTCGCGACCATCGTGCTGATGGGTCTGGCGACGTTCTGCGTCGGCCTGCTGCCCAACTACGCCAGCATCGGCATCGCGGCGCCGATCATCCTGGTGGTACTGCGCATGCTCCAGGGCCTGGCCCTGGGCGGCGAGTATGGCGGCGCGGCGACCTACGTCGCCGAACACGCGCCGATGGGCAAGCGCGGTTTCCACACCAGCTGGATTCAATCGACCGCCACCCTCGGGCTGCTGCTTTCGCTGCTGGTGGTCCTGGGCTGCCGTTACTTCACCGGCGATCAGTTCGAAGTCTGGGGTTGGCGCATTCCGTTCCTGCTGTCGATCCTGCTGCTGGGTATCTCCACCTGGATTCGCCTGAGCCTGCACGAATCGCCGGCCTTCCTGAAAATGAAAGAAGACGGCAAATGCTGCAAGGCGCCAATCCGTGAATCGTTCGGCCAATGGGAAAACCTCAAGGTGGTGCTGATCGCGCTGTTCAGCATCAATGCCGGGCAAGCCGTGACCTTCTATGCCGCGCAGTTCTACGTGCTGTTTTTCCTCACCCAATTCCTGAAAATGGACCCCGCCCTGGCCAACAGCCTGCTGATCGTCAGCGTGGTGATCGGCGCACCGTTCTTCATCTTCTTCGGCTGGCTGTCGGACAAGGTCGGGCGCAAGCCGGTGCTGATGATCGGCCTGCTGTTGGCGACTGCGTTGTATTTCCCGATCTTCAAGACGCTGGCCCACTATGCCAACCCGGCCATCGACCTGGCGAGCCGACAGGCACCGATCACCGTGACCGCCGACCCGGCCACCTGCACCTTCCAGTTCGACCCGGTGGGTAAAGCGCGTTTCGACAGCCCCTGCGACAAGGTCAAGACGTTTCTGGTCAAGCAAGGCCTGCCCTACAACAGCGTCGCGGCGCCGGCCGGCAGCAATGTTCAAGTCAGCATCGGCGACGTGAAAATCGACGGTTACGACGAAGCCGCCCTGCGCGGCGCCGTGACCTTGGCAGGCTACCCGCAACAGGCCGATGCCCAGCAGATCAACCGGCCGATGATCGTGGTCCTGATCGTGGCGCTGATCATCATCTCCGCGATGTGCTATGGCCCGCTGGCGGCGTTGATGGTCGAACTGTTCCCGACCCGGATCCGCTACACCTCCATGTCCCTGCCCTATCACATCGGCAACGGCTGGTTTGGCGGCTTCTTGCCTACGGTGTCCTTCGCCCTGGTGGTTTATACCGGGGACATTTTCTATGGGCTGTGGTACCCGGTGGTGATTACCGGGGTGAGCCTGGTGGTGGGGATGCTGTGCTTGCGCGAAACCCGCAATGTGGATTTGGACAAGAACTGAAGACCTGCACCCTGTGGCGAGGGAGCTTGCTCCCGCTTGAGTGCGCAGCGCTCACAAAAAAAGCGGGCCGCTACGCCCGAGGCGTCGGACCGTCCCAGCGGGAGCAAGCTCCCTCGCCACAATAGGTTCGCTCGTCGCAGGGGTATTCATCAATGCACCTGCCGGTTCTTCACCGTGCTCTCCACCAGGTCGAGCATCTGCCCCAGCGCCCATGGCTTGGCGATAAACGAGGCGTGGTGCTTGATCCCGGCGCTTTCCGGCGTTTCGTAGCCGGACATGATCAGCAAGGGGATCTGCGGCCAGCGGTCCCCGGTCAGATTGGCCAGGTCCGCGCCGTCCATGTTGCCCGGCATGGTGATATCGGTGAGCAGCAAATCCACATAGTCGGCGCTCTGCTCAAGAAAGGTCAGCGCCGAGTCGGCGCTTTCCCGAGGTTCGACGACAAACCCCTCGTCCTCCAGGATCTCGCACAGGAACTCCAGGATGGTCGGATCGTCTTCCACAACTAGAATCAAACGGGTGGACGCCTGTCCGTTGCCCTTCGGCATCAAATTCATGAAAGTGACTCTCCTTGACTCATTAACTTTGCGGTTTCAGCCGCTCTGCAAGTTATGAGCGACGCCTCTGCAAGAAATTCAGTCTGCGTGAAAATACCCCGCCGAACGTCATCCCAGCAGGGTCTGGCAACGCTTTGTCTGTATATCCATACAGATAAAGCTTGCTCCCGGGACGATCCCTGACCATGCTACCGCCCCATGAAATCTGTTCAGGAAGAGGCGTCATGCGGCTGTACCTGTGTGAAAAACCGTCCCAGGCCAAGGACATCGCTGCCGTGCTCGGCGCCACGCGCCGTGGCGACGGTTGCTGGCTGGGGGCGAACGTCACAGTGACCTGGTGCATCGGCCACTTGCTGGAAACCGCTCCGCCCGACGCCTACGACGCGCGTTACAAACGCTGGGTATTGGCCGACCTGCCCATCGTCCCGGCGCAATGGAAAATGACCGTCAAGCCCAAGACCGCCAGCCAGTACAAGGCGGTCAAGCGCCTGCTGGGCGAGGCCAGGGAACTGGTGATCGCCACCGACGCCGACCGTGAAGGCGAGATGATCGCCCGCGAGTTGGTGGAGCATTGCCGCTATCGGGGACCGATCCAGCGGCTCTGGCTGTCGGCCCTGGACGAAGCGTCGATCCGCAAAGCCCTGGCGGCGCTCAAGCCGGGGGCGGAAACGTTCAACCTGTACCACTCCGCCCTGGGCCGCTCCCGGGCCGACTGGCTGATCGGCATGAATATGAGCCGCCTGTTCACGCTGCTCGGGCGCCAGTCAGGTTATCAAGGCGTGCTGCCGGTGGGTCGCGTGCAGACACCGACGTTACGCCTGGTGGTGGATCGCGACCGCAGCATCGCCGATTTCGTGCCGGTGGCCTATTGGGCCATCGACGTGCAGCTCAGTCACGACGGCACCGCGTTCACCGCCCAGTGGCGCGCCGACCCGGATGCCTGTGACGACCAGGAGCGTTGCCTGAACCAGGCTTTGGCGCGGGAAGCTGCCCAAGCCATGGGCAACGCCGGCAGTGCCCGGACCCTGAAAGTACGCACCGAGCGCCTGCGCGAAGTCGCGCCGTTGCCGTTCGACCTGGGCACTCTGCAGGAGGTCTGCTCGAAAAAGCTCGGCCTCGGCGCCCAGGAGACCCTCGACATCGCGCAATCGCTCTACGAAACCTACAAGCTGATCACCTACCCGCGCAGCGATTGTGGCTTCCTGCCTATGAGCCAACACAGTGAAGCGCCGGCCATTATCTCTGCCCTCACCCAGGCCGACCCGAGCCTCGCGCCACTACGCGACCATCTACAACCGCAGCGCAAATCCCGAGCCTGGAACGATGCCAAGGTCAGCGCCCACCACGGGATCATCCCCACGGCGGCGGCCAGGAACCTCGACAAACTCGCCGGCAAGCAGCGCGCTGTCTACACGCTGATCCGCGCACGCTACCTGGCGCAATTCCTGCCCGACCACGAGTACGACCGGACCCAGGCCGACTTCGACTGTGCCGGCCAGGCGTTGCGTGCAGTGGGCAAGCAAATCGTCGAGCCCGGTTGGAAACGCGCCCTGCCCGAAGCCCTGATGCCGGCCCGAGGCCGTGAAGCCCCCGCGCCACAGACGCTCCCGGCACTGACCGAGGGCCTGGACTGCACGGTCGACGAGGTGAAGCCCAAGGATCTATGGACGCAGCCGCCCAAGCCGTTCACCGAAGGTGATTTGATCAAGGCAATGAAAAACGTTGCCAGACTGGTGGAGGACCCGCTGCTCAAGCAAAAGCTCAAGGAGACCACCGGCATCGGCACCGAAGCGACCCGGGCGTCGATCATCCAGGGCCTGCTCGATCGCGGTTACCTGGTGAGAAACGGCAAGGCGCTGTCCGCCACTGCGGCGGCCTTCAGCCTGATCGACGCCGTGCCCCGGGCCATCGCGGACCCAGGCACCACGGCCATCTGGGAGCAGGCCCTGGACATGGTGCAAAGCGGCGAAATGAGCCTGGAAGAATTCGTCACCCGGCAAGCTGCCTGGATGAGCAAGCACATCGCCCGTTGCCAAGGCATGAGCCTGACCATCACCGGCCCCGCCAGCCCTGCGGGCCGTGGCGCAACGCCCTGGAAAAACAAACGCAAGCCGACCAAGCGCAAAGCCGGTGGCGCACCGCGCAAGGCGACAAAAGCCAAGGCAACCTGAGCGATCTCACCTGGTGTCCGGACCAGACAGGCTCCCGTGGCGAGGGAGCTTGCTCCCGCTGGGCTGCGCAGCAGCCCCTGCTCCAAGCCACATCAAGACCCGAACATGCAGATTCATCAGGGCCGCTCCGCGGCCGAGCGGGAGCAAGCTCCCTCGCCACAGTGATCGGCTGAAGATGGGTTTTCATACCCAAACCGTTTTGTCCGACAATATGTAGTGACCAAAAATAATCACTACAAAACCGTTGACGCCTCCGATTTGCCCTTGCATGATGCAGACGTCTCCCCGATCGGGAGTACAGGTAACCGTTTGAGCAAGCTCGTCTGACCGCCGAGCTGTTTTTTGGATAAGGGACTGCCCACAAGGCAGATTGAAGGTGCTGACCTGGCCTGACCGTCCGGTAACAACGACGAGAAACGTCGGCGAAGATCCTCATGACGCAGGTGGTCGACCCTCGGACGTTGACGCTGGCTGAAAGAATCTTCGCTGTTTCTCATCGTTGTCGCGCGTTTGCGTAGCAACCCTTCGATAACACTACACAACCGATGCACGCGCCCGCCGAAGTTTGACGGACAGCTGCTGACGACCTGGTTTCGGTACCAGGTGGGTACTTACCCAATAGCGAAGTTTTTGCGAACCACCAGACAGATCAACCAAATGGTCAAGGGGCTTACACATGAATCTGAATAATCAACCATCTATTGATGAACTGGCTCGCATGTTCGCAGCGCACAAGGACACTCTCGACAGCCATATCCTGTGGATCAGCAAGACCGGCCAGGTTCATATGGATTGCCTGTCGCCCTTCACCCATGAAGAAGAGTTCGACAAGAACACTCAAGACCTGTGTGCCCGGCTGAAGATGTACCGCCGCGGCCAGGGCTACGTGGGCAAGAAGGCTGCGGCCGACAAAGATTTCATCGGGCGCGTGTTGCAAACGCTGACCCAGGCCTGGCAATCGTTGCAAGGCACTTCGCAAGTGCAGGTCATCGACCGCTTCTGCTGATTGCACATGAATGAAAAAAGGGCCCGTTCCTCAACCAGGAACGGGCCCTTTTCATTCAAGCAAAGCGGTCTAGAACACTGACCAGCCGATCCGCTGGCTGAGCAGCTCCAGGGCCGCCATCCCTGCCAGGGAGTTACCCGCCGCGTTGAGCTCAGGCGACCAGACGCACACCGTGAACTGCCCCGGCACCACCGCGACAATCCCTCCCCCTACTCCACTCTTGCCGGGCAGGCCGACCCGATAGGCGAAATTGCCCGCCTCATCGTACAGCCCGCTGGTGGCCATGATGGAGTTGACCTGCTGGGTTTGCCGGGCACTGAGGATCTGTTCGCCGCTGTGCTTGCAGAACCCGTCGTTTGCCAGGAAGCAGAAAGCCCGGGCCAGGTCGATGCAGTTCATGCGCAAGGCGCAGTGGCTGAAATAGCTGCGCAGTACCGCTTCGACGTCATTGTGAAAGTTGCCGAACGACTGCATCAGGTAAGCCATCGCCGCGTTTCGGGCGCGGTGCTGGTATTCCGACTCGGCGACCTTGCCATCGACCATCACCTGGGGATTACCCGACAGGCGCCGCACAAAATCGCGCATGGACAACGCCGGCGCAGCGAAGCGCGACTGATTGATATCGCAGATCACCAGGGCACCGGCATTGATGAACGGATTGCGCGGCCGGCCGCGTTCGAACTCCAGCTGCACCAGGGAATTGAACGGCTGGCCGGACGGTTCATGGCCGAGGCGCTCCCAAATAGCTTCGCCGGAATGCTCGATGGCCTGCACCAGGCTGAACACCTTGGAAATACTCTGCACCGAAAACGGTGTTTCGGCGTCACCTGCGCAATACATTTCGCCGTCGTTGCTATACACGGCAATGCCCAACTGGTTGGGCGACACGGTGCCCAGGGCCGGAATGTAATCGGCCACCTTGCCCTGGCCGATCAGGGGGCGAACCGCATCGAGAATCTCGTTCAACAGTGCTTGCATAGGTGCGGGGGTCCAGTCATTCCCCGTTCGAGTGCGGGGATACAGACGCTAGACGCTGGAGGACGCAGTCAAAGCACACTGAATTGAATCGACACTCATTTGTGGTGAAAGAGCTTGTTGTGGCGAGGGAGCTTGCTCCCGCTCGGTTGCGCAGCAACCGCAAAAGCTTAAGGTCTGCTTCGCAGCCCAGCGGGAGCAAGCTCCCTCGCCACAGGGGGTCTGTGTACATCGTGAGTCTTGCGCAAATCCAACGGTCTATAGTTCAAAGGATGAGCCTGCAGGAGTACACGATGCGTCAGATCATGCAGAAAGAGCCCTGGTGGGCTTCGCCACCCCGGCCCGGGCAGGACGAAAGCGAGTTGGAATGGGGCTGGCTGGTGATCTACAGCGAAGGCGAGCCACGCTTCGAATTCATCAAGGAACGCCCGTCGGACGAGCAGATCCGCCAGCGCAAGGGCTGCCGTGTGACCCTCGCAGCGGATTGAGCGAGCGTTTCACGGCTCGATGTCCGGCAACACCACCGTTCGGTTGGCCAGCTCCGTCTCCACCAGATTGCCTTCGATCTCGTCGTCCAGGTAGTACACCGGCGCCATCACCCCGCTGAGAGGATGCTTGAGAGACTTGAACCAGGCCTCGTCGAACGCGGCGCTCAGGCTCTTGCGGATCTGGGCTTCCATTTCCGGCCGCTCGCCTTCGTGGATGATCGCGCGGATCCCGGCCACACCCACGGAAATCACTGCCCCTGCCACCTTGCCGGCCACGGCCGCCGCGGCACCGGTTGCGCCTCGCGTGGCGAACTGCGCCTGGATCTTCTCGCTGGTGTCTTGCGCGACCTTGGCGATCACCGCCTCCGACGGGCCTGCGCCGGTGGGGGCGGCTTTGTTGACGTGGTCGATCAACGCGGCGTAGGCCGGCAAGGTATCGAGCGGTTGGGTGTGAGCCACTTCATACAAGGACGCATTGCGCGCTGCCGGCGGACCGAGGTTGATCGCAGCAATGCCATGCAGGCGGCGACTCATCAGCTCGGTCGGTATCCCATGGCGTTGAGCAATCACCTGGACCTGCTGGTCGAGCAGGCGCAGGTAATATTGCGTCGCGCTGGCCCTGATCGCCTCGGGATCAATCTCGAGCGCCACGGGCGCCAGGACCTTGTCGCGATATTGCTCCTGCAGATAAACCGCCAGGCGCCTGGCCGAGGTGTCCGCTTCGCCTTCGGCACTGGCGGAATACCAGCCGACCTTCATCGCCAGCCATTCCTGGGTCCAATAGCTGCTGAACCAAGGGATAAATTCGGCCTCGGTGCGCTCGTACACCAATACCCGCCAATGCTCCATCGACCCGCGAGCATAGACGCCGGCTTGTTCGAGAGCATTTTTCGAGGCAGCGATGATCTGCCGGTCGACCTGCCGCCAGGTTTCCTGGGGAATCGCCAGCGTAGCGCCCGACTGGCCGCGCGGCGTCGTGGCGCACCCCGCCAGAACGATCAACACCGCCAGCACCAGCGAACGCAGCACGATTGCACCACCCCGGGTTCAGCTCATCCACCAGGTTGAGTATAGGTGCTGCAAAAGCATCACTTCCCACAGGGGATCCGGGGTGGACCATGGCTTTGTGATCAACGAAAAAATCAGTGTGGGAGCGAGCCTGCTCGCGATTGCGGTGCGCCAGTCAACATCAGTGTGGCGGGCATATGGCAATCGCGAGCAAGCTCGCTCCCACAGGGTCTTGCGTTGTTGCTTGCTTAAGAGGTTCCCAGCCCTCCGGACAGGTCCGTGCCCGAGCGCGCTTGAGGGCTAGGTGTCGGGTCGTCGCGATGCTCGGTAGTCTTGCTCACCGTGTCGCGCACCGTTTCATAGCCCTGCCGCGCCGTGCGCTTGGCCTTGTCGGCCAGGTCGGCACTGGTACGGCCCATCACCCGCTGCTCGGTGGAGGAAGTGGGCAATGCCGCACCCAGCATGGCGCCCAGGGCGATGCCGGCCGCAGCCATCATCAGCGGCTGCTCCTTGAGCAAGCGGCTGAACTGATCGCCCAGCTCCTGGGAAGTCTGGGCCACGCGCTCACCGGTATGCCGGGTACTGTGCCGGGCGTGACTGGCACTCGCGCCCAGGCCGTCGGCCAGATGCGAAGCCTTGTCCTTGAGTTGATGAAAGCCGTCACGCAAGGAATCGGTGGTGTCGTGCAGATGCTCCCTGGCGCTGCCCAGACCACTGGCAAGCCCCTCGCCCCAGCCCGTGGAATCCTGGTCTGGCCCGACGCGGTAGCCGACCCGTGGCGGATGGTTCTGGCCGAGCATCAGCCAGCACAGCCCGACGGTGGTCAGCACGGTGGGCACCGGGTTATTGCGCACGGTAGTGCCCAGGTTGCCGAAGAACTGCGAGCCGTTGCCTTTGACCAGGGTCAGCGCCTGATCGAGCATCTGCCCTGGGGTGAACTTGCTGCCCAACGCATCGACGATGTGGCTGATGTGAGCCCGCTGTTCGTCGATCTCGCGCTCGATGGTTTCCGGGCTCTTTTCGGATTCGGTTTTGAATTCATCCTTCATGAGACTTTCCTCCGCAGGGCTTCCTGGTCTTTGTTCAATGCGTCGAGCGTGCGATCAGGCTTGAAGTGGGACGGTTCGAATTGCTTCTTGCCCGACTGGACCATGACGAAACCGATGATCATGACCACCACGCCAACGATCAGCGCTGCGAGCCAAGGCTGCATGATCGTGCTCAAGCCGTAGACCACGGCCATCAGCAGGATAATGAAGCCGGCGAGCAGCACGATGGCGCCGCCGGCCACCGCCGCGATGCCGGCTTTGAGGGTATTGAGGCTGGCCTGGAACTCAGCCTTGGCCAGCGCCAGCTCTTTGGTGAACAGCGAGGGCACTTCCTGGGTCAGCTGCTTGAGCAGTCCCATCACCGAAGCATCGTTGTCGGATGCAGTGGCGCCGATAGGACGCTGGATCTCAGGGTCTGGTCGATTCATTACAGTTCTCCTCGAGTATTGGCCGAACCCGGCAGCGAGCCGGTGGCAGCATCGCTGGGATGGTCCTGGACGCTGGGCGATGTGGGCGTGACGCCGGTGGCCAGGCCACTGGACTTCTCGGAACCTGCGCCGATGGGATCGGGAGTCGGTTCGAAAGGTCCACGTGCGGCGAACCCTCCGGAAGGCGGGTTGGAATGACCGGCGGCCGGGTCTTCGACTTCAGCGGCGACCGGCGAGCTGCCGGCCTTGAGGAACCGCGAGAGCCCGAAGCCCACTGCCACGCTGCCGGCCAGAAACAGCCCGGGGTTTTCTCGTGCCAGCCGGGAACCGTCGTGCAGCATCTGCTCGGCGCTCATATTGCGCAGCTTGCTGGCCAGGCCGGTCATCGAGTCGGCCATGTCCGCCAGGTAATGGGACAGGCCCAGAGTATCGTTGGCTTCGAATTCGGACATCGCCGACTTGGCGCCGCGAGCCAGCGCATCGATCTGGTCCGCCGCCGTGTCGCGGTACTGGCCAAAGTGTGCGTCGGCCTGTTCGCGGGCACTGCCGATGGCTTCGTTGACGTCTTCTTTGATGTGATTCAGGGGGTCCTCGGGCCGGGTCTGGCCTGAGGCGCGGTTGTGTCGCTCGGGGTTGTTGTCCGGGATAGTCATGTCTGTCTACGCCTGCGTGATGGGAAAAAAACCAACACGGGCAATCACCGCAGCGATGCCCGACTACGTGTTTCTCAGTACAAGTGACGGGGCGCGGCGCAGGGGAGTTCAAACGGATTCGGCCGGTGGACGCTGTGCGGTTGGCATCGCCACCTGAGCGCGTGCGGACCAAAAAAAAGATCGGGCGCAGGCGCATTGGCCAGGCCCGATCAAGGGATACCTGAATCACTCGTGGCGAGCAAGCTTGTGTGGCGAGGGAGCTTGCTCCCGCTCGGTTGCGCAGCAACCGCAAAGAAAGCGGAGGTCTGCTTCGCAGCCCAGCGGGAGCAAGCTCCCTCGCCACAGAAGCTTCCCCACCAGAGCAAGCTTCCCCGCCACAGCATGCTCCTTGTCAAGAAGCTCGCGTGGCGCTGCTCATCCCAACGCTGTATCCAGAAACATCATCACCGCAAACCCCATCATCAATCCCAAGGTGGCCGGAGTCTCATGGCCATTGCGGTGGGTTTCGGGGATCACTTCATGGGACACCACGAAGATCATCGCCCCGGCCGCCAGGCCCAGGCTGATGGGATAGGCCACGGCCACGCCCGAGGACATGCCTAGGCCAATCACCGCCCCCAATGGCTCCATCAAACCCGAACCCACGGCAATCAGCGCGGCGCGCAAGGTGCTGATCCCGGTCACCCGCAGCGCCATGGCGATGGCGAGTCCCTCGGGAATGTCCTGGATGGCAATCGCCGTGGTCAGCGGCAGGCCGACCTTGAAATCGCCATCGGCAAAACTGACACCGATGGCCATGCCTTCCGGCAAGTTGTGCAAAGTGATCGCCAGCACGAACAACCACACCCGGTTGATCCGCTCGGCCTGTGGGCCACGCCGCCCGCTCAGCTCATGTTCGTGGGGCACGAAGCGGTCGAGGCCGATCATCAGCGCAACACCCAGTGCCAGCCCGACCACGACGACAAACGCGGCCAGCAATTGGTTGCCACAGATGACCTGGGCCGCGGCGATGCCCGGCAGGATCAACGAGAAGGAACTGGCCGCGAGCATCATGCCGGCGGCAAACCCCAGCATGATGTCCTGGGTGCGCGACGAGATGTCCCGCAGCACCACCGCCATCACCGCGCCCAACGCCGTGGCGGCGAAACCGGAGGTTCCACCCAGCACCGCGTAGCCCAGGTTGTGTCGGTCGGTGCCCACCAGGGCGTTGTAGCCGCTGTACAGCAACAGCACCGCGACCACCGCCAACCCAAGCCAGAAACTCAACCCCAGCAACGGATTGTTCTGCACCGGGTCCAGCCAGGTACGCCAGGAGGATCGGATCCGGGAAGTGGGCTGGTCCATCGAATGTCCTTAGTGTCTAGCCTTGCCAGGGTCGATCGTCCTCGCCGCAGCGCAAACGATCAACCGAAATGATCAGGCGAGGAAGCCCTGCTCCCTCGCCGTTATATTGCGATTACAGTTTGTCACCTTGCATCCCTGAACCCAAGTCGGCACCGGTCATGGGATCGCTTTCCGGGTTGGACATCGTCCGCGCCTTCATGTCCATCAGCAGCGCTTCGTCTTTTTCACTCAGCTGCACGCTGGCCATGCCATCGCCGCCGTCCACCGCCGGCGTTGGGTTTTCGACAAACTCCCAATCGTCGCCCTGATTCCATGGACCGCGTACCGTCGGCTCGCCCTGGGACATGTTGAAGTACACGTTGGTGAACTCCGGCATGCCAGGTAGCTTACCTTGGGGGAAGTTCGGCTGGATCGAGTGCAGGGCTTTTTCGAACGACATCTGGTGAGCGATTTCGCGGGTCATCAAGAAGCCCAGCGCTTCCTTCACGCCCGGGTCGTCGGTGAGGTTCATCAGCCGCTCGTAGACGATTTTGGCCCGCGCCTCGGCGGCAATATTGGAACGCATGTCAGCGGTAGGTTCGCCAATGGTGTCGACATAGGCTGCGGTCCAAGGCACACCGGCGGAATTGATCAGGGGCGCACCGGCACCATAGAGCAGGCTGGTGACGTGGGAATCGTTGCCGGCACCGTTGATGTCCCGGTACAACTGCCCTTCCTTGTCCACGCCTTCGGCCATCTTGCCCTTGGCACCCTTGTTCAGCATCACGATGATCGAACCGATGATCTCCAGGTGGCTGAGCTCTTCGGTAGCAATGTCCATCAGCAAATCCTTGCGACCTGGATCATCCTCGGCCAAGGCCTGGGTGAAGTAGCGCGACGCCGCCGCAAGTTCGCCCTGCGGACCACCGAACTGTTCCAGCAACAGGTTGGCAAGGCCCGGATTGGGCTCAGCGACTCGAACGGTGTACTGCAGTCGTTTGTTATGTAGAAACATGATCAAGCTCCTCATTCGGGACACGGCTCATGAGCACGCCGTTATTAGCAGGCCCATAAAGGTCTGAAGAAGTAATAGGAATAAAATTTATCTTTTCTTCAATAAACGAGACGAACGGCCACCTCTATAGAAGCGTATAAAGCTGCGCCCATTGAATATTGAAGCGATTAACGAAGCGGCCTGAAAACTATAAATCGTTGAAGTGATTCATTTATCAAGACCGAAACAGGCCCCAGGCCAAATGCCTGGGACCCGTAATTCAGCGATCAGGATTTACGCCCGCCGCCATTGCTGTTCTCGCCACCCTTCCTACCGGCTTCGGAGGCTTTCTCCCGGTCGTTGGCAAAGTTGCCACCCGAGGCCTGGCCACCCTTCTTGCCTGCCTCGGAAGCGCGTTCAGGATCATTGGCAAAATTGCCACCGGAGGCTTGCCCGCCCTTGCGGCCGGCCTCTGCGGCACGTTGCGGGTCATTGGCAAAGTTACCGCCCGAAGCCTGGCCGCCCTTGCGCCCTGCCTCGGATGCGCGTTGCGGGTCATTGGCGAAATTGCCACCCGATGCCTGGCCGCCTTTCTTACCGGCTTCCGATGCTTTCTCACGATCGTTAGCGAAATTGCCAGGGTTGTTATTGCCTGTGTTAGCCATTTCATTCACCTCGTTAGTTGCTGTTTCGCGAACCAGTTGGCTCGTAGTATTCGGAAAACCCGGCGCCGCCAAGGTTTTAACAAACTGCACCAGGCGGCGACGAACGGTCAGCACTTTTTAGTTCAGCTTATTTATGACAAAGGCCAACGCCTTGCATGACAACAAGCTATCAAACCAGCGCTAACCTTAACTTATTAAAACCGGAAGTATCGTGAAGACGGGTCGGCCCAAGACACGGCAATACCTCGGCTAGCCGATTGCCGTGCCAGGGGCAAACCCGTTTCCACGATATAACCAGTGCGTGTCTTTCCACGCTGTCTGCCAAAGGTCGAATGACGCCGGCACCCCATTGCACCGGTCTCGTCACCCCGGCCTCGCGCCGTTCCAGGAAGCCAAAACTCGCGGGCTGCCGGTGTTATCCTGCACCACCGCACTGACCGGCTTGCGGTGTCCGGATACCCTGTCACCGATATCCGGATCAAGAGACGTGCTTATTCAGGGAGAAATCGGGTCGCTGGCCGGAAAGGTTTCTTCCAGGGCGTCATCCAGCTGATTATTGGTGATGTCCCGCTCGTCGACCTTGCCACTGGCCTCGCAGTGGCAGTCGGGAGCAGGACAGGGTTCGCCATTGGGATGTTGCTCAGCGCAGGCCTGGCTGCAATACGCCTCACCGTCATGATTGAACACCCGCTGCGGATCGACATCGCAATGGCAGTCGGGGCAGCCACATTTCAATTCACTCATGTTCGTTCTCCGCTTGACGTAGATGCCTCACGACCCCACCAGCAACTGGACTTCCAGATTGGCCGCCGCGACGCCGTGATTGGCCACATACACCTCGGCGGTCCAGCCTTTGGTCCGGTTGCGATAGGACTGGGTGCCCAGCGCCGTACCGCTGTCCCACTCGATGAGGTCACCGATGTCGATGTCATTGGCCGAACCCAGTTCGAATACCGTATGACTGTCCTCCCGGGCCACGTACACCCCCACCATTGCGCTCTGGCGATTGATGGCTCGTACTTCACCGATGGTCTGTTTCATAGGCTCACTCAACGCTTGGCTTCGGTGTGCGGGTTGGCCGACCGCTCAAGGAATGCCTGGGTAATCTGGGGCAAGTGCTCGCGCAGCCAGTCGGCCATGGCGATTTCCTGCGGCAGGATCTGCTCGCACGCCCGTTGCGTCTCGGTATCGCCAGCCACCTTCGCCGCTTCAATCAGCACCGTGTAGGAGGCGATTTCCAGGTTCTCGAACACATAGCCACTCATGGCGCCCTTCACCACTTCGTCGCTCATGGTCATGCCGCCCACCGCCTGACCGAAAGCCATGAGCTTGCCGGCCATGTCCTTGAGCATCGAGGTGCTGCCGCCCAGGCGCTGAATGCATTGCTCCACCAGCTTCTGCTGGCCGAGGGTCTCCTGCAGATGCTCTTCGATCCGGGCCTTGAGGACCGGATAATGTTCCAGGCGTTCGGCTTGGGCCTTGAGCATTTTTTCCGCTTGTTGCTCCATGGCATGGGCATCGTTGAGCCAGTCCAGCAGGTTCTCTTTAGGCGTCGCCATTTCCATCTCCTTACGCTTGGTTGTCACTGCAGCGCAGCGACGATTCTGAAGTACCGCACATAGAGGTGGATGGCGCAGGGCCGGGGAAAGTTTGAAGCAACCACAGGCCAGGGCGACGAAAGGCATCGCCACCGCCATGCGGCGCGATCAGGATGCTAATCTCATCGACTCCAGGCCAATGGAGACTTGCAGATGCCCGACGATTTTCACCCCGGTCCGCTCGATCAACTGCTGGAACAGATGGCCGGGCGCCGCTTCCTGGTGCTCACCGGTGCAGGCATCAGCACACCGTCGGGCATCCCCGATTACCGGGACAGCGAGGGGGTACGCCGGGGACGGCAGCCCATGATGTACCAGGAATTTCTCGCCAGCCCCGAAGCGCGCCGGCGCTATTGGGCACGAGCCATGCTGGGCTGGCCACGGGTGCGCCAGGCCCGACCCAACGCGGCTCACGAAGCCCTGGCCGAGTTGCAGGCACGCCAGCGCATCAGCGGCCTGATCACGCAGAACGTCGACGCGTTGCATGACCAGGCCGGCAGTCAGGCTGTGATCGAGCTTCACGGCAGCCTGCATCGGGTGTTGTGCCTGGACTGCGCCGAGCGCAGTGATCGGCAACAGATCCAGCAATTGATGGAAGCGCACAATCCTTACCTGACGGGGGTCGACGCAATCCAGGCCCCCGACGGCGATACACTGCTGGACCCGGCGTTCGAAGCGCGCTTCGAAGTACCCCACTGCCCTCAGTGCAACGGCGATCGATTGAAACCCGACGTGGTGTTCTTCGGTGAAAACGTCGCCGCCGCTACCGCTGCCCGCGCCACCCAGGCAGTGGCGCAAGCCGAAGGCTTGCTGGTGGTGGGCTCGTCGCTGATGGCGTACTCGGCGTTTCGCCTGTGCCGGGCGATCAAGGACCAAGGCAAGCCGCTGCTGGCGATCAACCAAGGCAAGACCCGGGCCGATGAGTTGCTCGATCTGAAAGTCGAGGAGCCTTGCGAGCGGGTGTTGCCGTTGCTCGTCGGAGGCCAAACCCGATGATCACCGCAGATCCCCTGTGGGAGCGAGCTTGCTCGCTCCTACAAGGGATGGGGTTCAACCTGCCGCCAATTGCACGCCCAATTGCTGATCCTTGAACGTGTCGAACAACGCCTGCGCCGCCGCCGACAGTTCATGCCCCGGCTTGGTCAATACGCCAATGGCGCGTTCGATCACCGGATCGCTCAGGGTGATGCAACGGGCGCCCAGCTCATGCATCTGCCCGACACACAGCGCCGGCACCGCGCTCACGCCGAGCCCGCTGGCAACCATTCGCCCGACCGTCGCCAACTGATGGCTCTCGAATTCCACCGGCAGCTTCATGCCGCGGGCTTGCAGGTGCTCTTCCAGCATCACCCGTACGGTGGACGGTCGCTGCAAGGTAATGAATGGCTGTTCCAACAATGTGTGCCACTGGATGTCCGCCAGCCTGGCCAGCGGTGAATCGACCGGCACCACTGCGACGAAACGGTCCAGGTACAGCGGCGTGAAAGCCAGGGATGAACCCTGCAACGGCTCGAACGCCACCCCCAGTTCGACGTGACGGTCGCGGACCATCTCCAATACTTGTTCGTTGATCACGTCATTGACCGTGACGTTGACATTCGGGTACCGGGCGCGGAAGGTCTTGAGGATCGGCGGCAGCAGGTTACCGGCGAACGACGGCATCGCCGCCAGCGTCACCCGCCCTCGTTGCAAGGTGAAGCGCTGGCGCATTTCGTCTTCGGCGTTGTCCCAGTCGGCGATCAGCCGTCGGGCCAACGGCAAGAGAGATTCACCTTCGGGGGTCAGCGCCACGTTACGGGTGTTGCGACTGAACAGGCGGCCACCCAGACCTTCTTCCAGCGCCTTGATCGTCAGGCTCAAGGCCGACTGGGACAGATGCAATCGTTCGCAGGCCACGGCGAAACTCAGGCTCTGGGCCACGGCCAGGAAAGCGCGGATTTGCTTGAGGGTCATGGGGGTCGCTTCGCTCCAGTGGCTAGCTGTAGGTTTCGAGCCGCAAGTGAACGGCGGAAACTATTGAGTTTTATCAATCAATCCAACCTAAAAATCAACTTAACAAATATATGACTTGGCGCAACACTGCATCTCATTGCGACCCCATCAAGAATAAAAGAGGTGTCTATGGCAGGTTTCGACAAACGCGTGAGCTCTTATGAAGAAGCGCTCGAGGGCTTGAAGGACGGCATGACCGTCATTGCTGGCGGCTTCGGCCTGTGCGGCATTCCGGAAAACCTGATCGCCGAGATCAAGCGCAAGGGCATCCGCGACCTGACCGTGGTCTCCAACAACTGCGGCGTCGATGGCTTCGGCCTCGGCGTGCTGCTGGAAGACCGGCAGATCCGCAAGGTGATCGCTTCCTACGTGGGCGAGAATGCACTCTTCGAGCAGCAGTTGCTCAGCGGCGAAATCGAAGTCCAGCTCACCCCCCAAGGCACCCTCGCGGAGAAAATGCGCGCCGGCGGCGCAGGCATCCCGGCGTTCTTCACCGCCACCGGCGTCGGCACGCCCGTGGCCGAAGGCAAGGAAGTGCGTGAATTCCATGGCCGCCAATACCTGATGGAAGAGTCCATTACCGGCGACTTCGCCATCGTCAAAGGCTGGAAGGCCGACCACTTCGGCAACGTGGTCTATCGCCACACCGCCCAGAACTTCAACCCGCTGGCGGCCACGGCGGGCAAGATCACCGTGGTGGAGGTCGAGGAAATCGTCGAGCCCGGCGAGCTGGACCCGACACAGATCCATACCCCCGGCATCTACGTCGACCGGATCATCTGCGGCACGTTCGAAAAGCGCATCGAACAGCGCACTGTGCGCAAGTGATCCCCAGCCCCCGGCCCGAATGAAGGAATAACGACATGGCACTTTCCCGCGAACAAATGGCTCAACGCGTCGCCCGCGAAATGCAGGACGGCTACTACGTGAACCTGGGCATCGGCATCCCGACCCTGGTCGCCAACTACATCCCCGAAGGCATGGAAGTCATGCTGCAATCGGAAAACGGCCTGCTCGGCATGGGCGCCTTCCCCACCGAAGCGGAGGTCGACGCCGACATGATCAATGCCGGCAAGCAGACCGTCACCGCGCGCATCGGCGCCTCGATCTTTTCTTCGGCCGAATCGTTCGCCATGATCCGTGGCGGCCACATCGACCTGACCGTGCTGGGCGCATTCGAAGTCGATGTGCAAGGCAACATTGCGTCGTGGATGATCCCTGGCAAACTGGTCAAGGGCATGGGCGGCGCGATGGACCTGGTGGCCGGTGCCGAAAACATCATCGTTACCATGACTCACGCATCCAAGGACGGTGAGTCGAAACTGCTGCCGCGTTGCAGCCTGCCGCTGACCGGCGCCGGATGCATCAAGCGCGTGCTGACCGACCTGGCCTACCTGGAAATCCAGGACGGCGCCTTCATCCTGAAAGAACGTGCCCCGGGCGTCAGCGTCGAGGAAATCGTCGCCAAGACCGCCGGCAAGTTGATCGTGCCGGACCACGTCCCTGAAATGCAGTTCGCTGCCCAGTGAGGAGAGATTCGATGCAAGAAGTCGTGATTGTCGCCGCCACCCGTACCGCCATCGGCAGTTTCCAGGGTTCGCTGGCTTCCATTCCCGCACCGGAGCTCGGTGCGGCGGTGATTCGTCGCCTGCTGGAGCAGACCGGCCTGGCCGGCGAGCAGGTCGATGAGGTGATTCTCGGTCAGGTGCTCACTGCCGGCTCGGGCCAGAACCCGGCTCGCCAGGCGTCGATCCTCGCCGGCCTGCCCCACGCCGTTCCGGCACTGACCCTGAACAAGGTCTGCGGCTCGGGCCTCAAGGCGCTGCACCTCGGCGCCCAGGCGATCCGCTGCGGCGACGCCGAGGTGATCATCGCCGGCGGCATGGAGAACATGAGCCTGGCTCCCTACGTGTTGCCGGCTGCGCGCACCGGCCTGCGCATGGGCCACGCAAAGATGATCGACAGCATGATCACCGATGGCCTGTGGGATGCCTTCAACGATTACCACATGGGCATCACCGCCGAGAACCTGGTGGATAAATACAGCATCAGCCGCGAGGAGCAGGATGCCTTCGCTGCCGCTTCCCAGCAGAAAGCCGTCGCCGCCATCGAAGGCGGCCGGTTCGCCGATGAGATCACGCCAATCCTGATTCCTCAGCGCAAGGGCGATCCGGTGGCCTTCGCCACCGACGAACAACCGCGCGCCGGGACCACCGCCGAATCCCTGGGCAAGCTCAAGCCTGCCTTCAAGAAGGATGGCAGCGTCACCGCAGGCAATGCATCCTCGCTCAACGATGGCGCCGCCGCCGTGATCCTCATGAGCGCGGAAAAAGCCAAGGCCCTGGGCCTGCCGGTGCTGGCGAAGATCAGCGCCTACGCCAACGCTGGCGTCGATCCGGCGATCATGGGCATAGGCCCGGTCTCGGCCACCCGCCGCTGCCTGGACAAGGCCGGCTGGTCGTTGGAGCAACTAGACCTGATCGAAGCCAACGAAGCCTTTGCCGCCCAGTCACTGGCAGTGGCGAAGGAACTGAAGTGGGACATGGACAAGGTCAACGTCAACGGCGGCGCCATCGCCCTGGGCCACCCTATTGGCGCTTCAGGCTGCCGCGTGCTGGTATCGCTGCTGCATGAGATGATCAAGCGCGACGCCAAGAAAGGCCTCGCGACCCTGTGCATTGGCGGCGGCCAGGGCGTGGCGCTGGCGCTGGAACGCGCATAGCCCGCAACGGGTTCAACGGTGGTCGCGCGGTCCCACGAATGGCCGCACAGCCACTGGCAACATCACCGGCACAACTTCGGTTGTGCCGGTTTTTTTTGCCTGTCTGTTTATCGGGAAACTTCACGGGCCTATCGCGAGCAGGCTCGCTCCCACAAGGGATCGGTGGTGGCTGCAAAGCGCAGGACACATCACAGATCCCTGTGGGAGCGAGCCTGCTCGCGATGCGGTGAGTCAGGCGATGAGGCCGTCAGGACCTGGCGCCAAACCGGTCGCGGCTGTTGGTCAGGTGCAGCCACATGGCGGCGCGGGCGGCGTCGGGGTCCTGGCGCTTGATGGCGTTGAAGATGGCCTCGTGTTCAAGATTGGCCAGTTGCGCCAGTTTGCCCAGGTCCGCCTGGCCGCGCTCAGCGACGTTGACCCGGGTCCGGGGGATCATCGCACTGCCCAGGTGCTGCATGATCTCGACAAAACAGGTGTTGTCCGTGGCTTCGGCAATCAGCAGGTGAAAACGCCGGTCGGCTTCGACGCAGCTGTCGTTGTTGCTCAGCAGCCGCTGGTAGTCGTCCAACGCCTGGCGCATCTGCTGTAGCTGGTGCTCGCTACGCCGCTGGGCGGCCAGGGCGGCCGCCTGGGTTTCCAGGCCCATGCGCAACTCCAGGATCCCGCGTACCCCCGCCGCCGTATCAACGTTGAGCCGCAGCCCCGGCTCACCGGTCTGCTCCAGCACAAAGGTGCCGATGCCGTGGCGGGTTTCCACCAGGCCCGAAGCCTGCAACTTGGAAATCGCCTCGCGCACCACCGTTCGGCTGACGCCGTGCTCCTGCACGATAGCGCCTTCCGATGGCAATTTTTCACCCGGTTTCAGCTGCCCCAACAAGATGCTCTGGCTCAGCTTCGCCACCAGGTCGTGGGCCAGGTTAGGAGTACGCTTGCGCCGAGGCGCGTCGGTGTCTTGCATGCCAGGGTTCCTCGAAAACAGGCCTGGCGATGCTACCACCAGTAGGCCCGCCCGTAACGAACAATGAACACTCAACTTGTATGACAACACACAGTTCATCAGAGATACGACCCGCGTATAGCAACTCCTCCACGCCGGTTACGCTGCATAAAACGCTTTAAAACAGCCGCGCATAACTGAATAGATACGGCATAAAAAGCGCCCTACGGCAATCCAAACGTGATCAGAAACTTCTTGTCATCTAAAAAAATCGAGTTGTATGATGTCTATCAACATCGGCACCTGCACGATGCCCCGCATAAAAATAACGAGTGGGAGAAATCCAGTGAACACATCCAGCCTCCAGGCGAATGCCGGCGCGGATCCGGTGCTGCTGTCGGCCATTGCCAAGGTCAAGCGCCACATCCTGCCGCTGTTCGTCATCATGTTTATCGTCAACTACATCGACCGAGTGAACATCGGCTTCGTGCGCTCGCACATGGAGCATGACCTGGGCATTGGCGCTGCCGCCTACGGCTTTGGTGCCGGCCTGTTCTTCATCGGTTATGCGCTGTTCGAAGTACCCTCCAATATCTTGCTGCAACGAATCGGCGCACGGATCTGGCTCACCCGCATCATGCTCACCTGGGGCCTGGTGGCCGCCGGCATGGCGTTCATCCAGAACGAAACCCACTTCTACATCCTGCGTTTCCTACTGGGCGTGGCCGAAGCCGGTTTCTTCCCCGGGGTGATCTATTACTTCACCCGTTGGTTGCCCGGCGCCGAGCGTGGCAAAGCCATCGCCATTTTCCTCAGTGGCTCGGCCGTCGCCTCGCTGATCTCCGGCCCGCTGTCCGGCCTGCTGCTGCAAATCAACGGCCTGGGCATGCACGGCTGGCAGTGGATGTACTTCATCGAAGGGATGTTCTCGGTGTGCCTGTGCGTCTTCGTCTGGTTCTGGCTGGACTCCAAGCCCCACGACGCCAAATGGCTCAACCGCGAGGAACAGGACGCGCTGGTCAATGCCATCGACGATGAACAGCGCGCTCGTGAAGCCGCCACGCCGATCAAGCTTTCCATCGGCCAATTGCTCAAGGATCGCCAGATCATCCTGTTCTGCCTGATCTATTTCTTCATTCAACTGACCATCTATGCCGCCACCTTCTGGCTGCCGAGCATCATCAAGAAAATGGGCGAGCTCAGCGACCTCCAGGTCGGGATGTTCAACTCCATTCCCTGGCTACTGTCGATTGTCGGCATGTACGCCTTCGCCTCGCTGTCGGCGAAGTGGAAATTCCAGCAGGCCTGGGTCGCCACTGCCCTGCTGATCGCCGCGGCCGGAATGTTCATCTCCACCACCGGCGGCCCGGTCTTCGCCTTCGTCGCCATCTGCTTCGCGGCGCTGGGCTTCAAGTCGGCCTCGTCGCTGTTCTGGCCGATTCCCCAGGCCTACCTGGACGCACGGATCGCCGCCGGGGTGATCGCACTGATCAACTCCGTGGGCAACCTTGGCGGGTTCGTCGCGCCGACCACATTCGGCCTGCTGGAACAGCACACCGGTTCGATCCAGGGCGGGCTCTATGGCCTGGCAGCAACCTCGATCATCGCCGCGATCATCGTCTTCGCCGCACGCAACACGCCCAAGCCCAAATCCGCAACGACGCCGGCCACCCCTGCCACCAGCCACGTCTGATCATCGATTCGTCCAAGGATAAGTGCACATGAATCCACAAGAAGCCAGCAAAGCCCCGATCATCACCAGCATGCAGATCGTGCCCGTGGCCGGTCATGACGGCATGCTGCTGAACCTCAGCGGCGCCCATGGCCCGTTCTTCACTCGCAACATCGTGATCCTGAAAGACAACGCCGGCCGTACCGGCGTGGGCGAAGTGCCCGGTGGCGAACGCATTCGCCAGACGCTTGAGGATGCCCGCGCCCTGGTGGTCGGCAGCCCCATCGGCACCTACCAGAAGATCCTCAACAGCGTGCGCCACGCGTTCGCCGACCGCGATGCCGGGGGCCGCGGCCTGCAGACATTCGACCTGCGCATCACTATCCACGCGGTCACCGGGCTGGAAGCGGCCCTGCTGGACCTGCTCGGGCAACACCTGGACGTACCGGTCGCCGCCCTGCTCGGTGAAGGCCAGCAGCGCGATGAAGTGAAAATGCTCGGCTATCTGTTCTATGTGGGTGATCGCCAACAGACCGACCTGCCCTACCGCAGCGAGCCGGATGCCGACAACGACTGGTTCCGCGTACGCCACGAAAAAGCCCTGGACGCCGACGCCGTGGTGCGCCTGGCCGAAGCTGCCCATGCGCATTACGGTTTCCAGGACTTCAAGCTTAAGGGCGGCGTGCTCAAGGGCGACGAAGAAATCGAAGCCGTCACGGCCCTGGCCGAGCGTTTCCCCCAGGCGCGCATCACCCTGGATCCGAACGGCGCCTGGTCACTCAAGGAAGCGATCCGCTTGTGCCGCGACCAACACAAGGTCCTGGCCTATGCCGAGGACCCTTGCGGCGCGGAAAACGGTTACTCCGGGCGTGAGGTGATGGCTGAATTCCGCCGCGCCACGGGCCTGAAAACCGCCACCAACATGATCGCCACCGACTGGCGCGAGATGGGCCATGCGATCACCTTGCAGTCAGTGGACATCCCACTGGCCGATCCGCATTTCTGGACCATGCAGGGCTCGGTGCGGGTGGCGCAGATGTGCAACGAATGGGGCCTGACCTGGGGTTCTCATTCCAACAACCACTTCGACATTTCGCTGGCAATGTTCACCCACGTGGCCGCCGCCGCACCGGGCGACATCACCGCGATTGACACCCATTGGATCTGGCAGGACGGCCAGCGACTGACCAAGGCGCCGCTGCAAATCCGCAATGGTTGCGTGCAGGTGCCTAAGAAACCGGGGTTGGGGATCGAGCTGGACACCGACCAACTGGCCAAGGCCCATGAGCTGTACAAAGGTATGGGCCTGGGGGCGCGGGACGATTCGGTGGCGATGCAGTACCTGATTCCGGGTTGGACCTTTAACAACAAACAGCCTTGCCTGGTGCGCTGAGGGATACGGCAATGCCCGCTGTGTGGCCGCGGGCTTGCTCGCTAAAGCCTCGGATCAGCCAACCCAAGAGCAGCTGAAAGTCCGCCTGAGCAAGAAGCCCGCACAATTGGAGTGAGGTCCGACCGCAGAACCAGGCCAGCTGTAAGGCCGCCATCGCGAGCAGGCTCGCTCCCACAGTTGAGTTGGGGTACAACCGGGAGAGCCAGGGCGGCCGTCAGGCCGTCTTCGCGAGCAAGCCCGCTCCCACAGTTTGAGTTGGGGTACAACCGGGAGAGCCAGGGCGGCCGTCAGGCCGTCTTCGCGAGCAAGCTCGCTCCCACAGTTTGTATTGGGGTACTCCAGGAGAGCCGGGTCGGCTGTCAGATCACCTCGCGGGCAAGCTTTGCTCCCACAGATGAGTCCAGACACAACCGGAAGAAAAAGGCCGGCCGTCAGGCGGCCTCGCCTTTGCTTTGCTTTGCTTTGCTTTGCTTTGCTTTTGATCTTGGACGCCCCATCAACCACAAGGGCCGAACGCAGGCATTGCGTCGTGGGCAACCCGGCATGGATGCCGGGTTAGCCGCGCAGGGCCATGGAGGGCCCATCGCGGCGGGCCCACGGAGCAATGCCGGAGTGAGGGAACACCGAGCCTTGGCGAGGTGCCCAGTGGTGGGGCGAGGCGCTTTTGGTTACTTTTGGCGCCCTTTCAAAAGTAACCCGCCGTAAGGGCGGAACCCTAAGCAGCCATTACCGCAGCAACGGATATGCCCCCAATCAACAATCCCAGGCTTAATTAAGGCCGCCATCGCGAGCAGGCTCGCTCCCACAGAAAAATCCCCACAGAGTCTGTGAGAACCTGCAACTTAGCCCTCAGGCCGCAGGATCAGCACCGCCAACGGCGGCAGATTCAGCTCAAGCGACAGAGCCTGCCCATGGCTGGGCACGGCTTCGGTGGAAGCTCCGCCGCCATTGCCATAGTTGGATCCCGCATAAGTGTCGGCATCACTGTTGAGCAACTCCACCCAACGCCCGGCAAACGGCACGCCTACCCGATACGCCTCACGAGGTACCGGCGTGAAGTTGGCCACCACCAGCACCGGCCGCCCCTCCTTGCTCCAGCGCAGCCACGCATAGACGCTGTTCATTGCATCGTCGCCAATCAACCACTGGAAACCCTGCGGCGCATCATCCTGATCATGCAGCGCCGGCTCCTCGCGATACAGCCGGTTCAGGTCGCTCACCAGTTTTTGCACCCCACGGTGCTCGGCGTATTGGGTCAGGTACCAATCCAGCTGCTGATCGTGATTCCACTCGCGCCATTGACCGAACTCGCAGCCCATGAACAGCAGCTTCTTGCCCGGATGGCCCCACATGAAGCTGAGATAGGCTCGCAGGTTGGCGAATTTCTGCCAGCGATCACCGGGCATCTTGTCGATCAGCGAGCGTTTGCCGTGGACCACTTCGTCGTGGGAAATCGGCAGCACGAACCGTTCGGACCAGGCGTACACCAGGCCGAAACTCAGCTCGTTGTGATGATGGGCGCGGTACACCGGGTCTTGCTGGATGTAGTGCAGCGAATCGTGCATCCAGCCCATGTTCCATTTGTAGGCAAAGCCCAGCCCGCCCTGCTGCGTGCTCTGGCTGACGCCCGGCCATGCCGTGGACTCTTCGGCGATGACCAGCGCGCCAGGGGTTTCCAGCGCCACCACGTCGTTGAGGTGCCGCAGGAAATCGATGGCTTCCAGGTTCTCGCGCCCGCCGTGCCGGTTAGGCACCCATTCGCCGGCCTTGCGCGAATAGTCGCGGTACAACATCGAGGCAACCGCGTCGACACGCAGGCCGTCGATGTGAAAATGCTTCAACCAGTGCAACGCCGACGCCAGCATGAACCCATGGACTTCGGTGCGTCCCAGGTTGTAGATCAGGGTGTCCCAATCCTGGTGGAAGCCTTCCAGTGGGTTGCCATACTCGTATAACGCGGTGCCGTCGAACTGGGCCAGGCCGTGGGTGTCGGTGGGAAAATGCGCCGGCACCCAGTCGAGGATCACACCGATGTTCGCCTGGTGGCAGGCATTGACGAACGCGGCGAAATCGTCCGGCGAACCGTAACGCGCCGTCGGGGCGAACTGCGACAGGGGTTGGTAGCCCCAGGAGCCGCCAAACGGATGCTCCATGATCGGCATCAGTTCGATGTGAGTGAAGCCCAGCTCCTTGACGTAAGGGATCAGCCGTTCGGCCAGTTCATGCCAGTTGTATTGGCGTGACACCTCCCCCGCCTCGTCGATTTCGCATTGCCAGGATCCGGCATGCAACTCGTAGATCGACAATGGCGCACCCGGCAGCTGGCGCTCGCGCCGATGCTGCATCCATTCATCGTCCTGCCATTGGATCTTCAGCGGCGTGGCGACCCTGGACGCGGTGTCCGGCGGCATCTGGCTGGCCAGCGCCACCGGGTCGGCCTTGAGCGGCAGAATCCCGTGGGCGCCGAGGATTTCATACTTGTAGGCCTCCCCCGCGCCGAGGCGCGGGATGAACAACTCCCAGACCCCGGATGGATAACGGATGCGCATCGGATGGCGACGTCCGTCCCAGACGTTGAAGTCGCCGACCACCGAGACCCGTCGCGCATTCGGCGCCCATACGGCAAAACGCACACCCTCGATGCCATCCACCGTCGTCAGTTGCGCACCGAGGCACGAGCTGAGATCGCGATGATTGCCCTCGGCGAACAGGTAAAGATCCATCTCCCCCAGCAGCGGCCCGAAGCTGTACGGGTCTTCGGCGACTTGTTCGCCACCGGCCCATCGGGTGCGCAGCCGATAGGCCTGGGTGTGGTCGAAATGCCCGACGAACAGGCCCGGGGTTTCGCTCAGTTGCAGCTCACCGAGTACTTCGTCGCTGTCAAGGGCCAGTACCTGCACGCTCAGCGCGCCGGGCAGATAGGCCCGGATAAATTGCCCGCCTGCACCGTCGCCATGGGGGCCCAGGATGGAAAACGGGTCGTGATGTTCGGCGCGCACCAGCGCGTCGATGTCACGGGGCGACGGCAGCAGTGAAGCTTTAGCCTGCCCTTGTGGTTCTTTGTTCGAGACACTCATGATTCTCTCCACTAAATCGGTCCGGCTAAGTCGGAAAAGGGTTCCAGCCCACTCAATAATCCGTACAGACCGTGCAACGGCACGGGCAGCCAGGCGGGGCGATTCTCGGCTTCATAGGCCACTTCATAGGCCGCCTTCTCCAGGCCGAACAACGCCAGTGCGGCGTCTTCGCCTTCAGCATCCTTCCACTCATGGGCAAGACTAGCTGCCGCCTGCCGATATGCCTGGACAAATGCCTGGCGGGCCTCTGCCAGGTAACGATCGGCCACCCGTTGCCGGGCCGCATCGGCGTCGGCGGTGCTGTCGACGGTGTGCAAGTGAATCGCCATCGCCGCCGCGTAATCAAAGGAACGCAACACGCCGCTGACGTCCTTGTAAGGGCTGTGCTTGCCTCGGCGTTCATTCAGTGGCCGTGCCGGCTCGCCTTCGAAGTCGATCAGGTAGGCATCGCCCTTGATCACCAGCACCTGCCCCAGGTGCAGGTCGCCGTGGACACGGATGCGCAAGCCACCGACAGCCTTGCCCGCCAGTTCCTGTACATGGGCCAGGACGGTTTTCTTGTGTTCCAGCAAGCGTGCGACCATCGCCTGGTCCGCAGGGTTCAATTGCCCCTGGTTTTGCTTGAGCAGGCGCAAGGCATTTTCCACCTGCGCGGCCACGTCCTTGCCTATGGCTTGGGCGTCCTTGGCGCGGGTGACCTGCGGTTCGAAGTCCGGATTGTCGGTGGGCTGGGCCAGTACCTGGTGCATTTCCCCCAGGCGCTGGCCGAGCATGCCGGCGAAATCTTTCAACTCGCCCAGGGCGTTGTAGTGCTGCTCCTGCTCGGACACGGCATCGGCCAACTCGTCGCGCAAGGCGCGTTCGAGGTTGTTCTGGGTCCATTCCCACGCATCACCCTGATTGCTCAGGTAGCCTTGGGCGATCATCAGCAACGCATCCTCGCCCTGGGCATCGCGGCGGATCACCGAACCCAGCAGCGGTGAAATATTGCTGAAGCCGGCAGCGGTCAGGTAAGCGCTCATTTCCAGTTCCGGATGCACGCCGGAGGCGACCTTGCGGATCAGCTTGAGCACCAAATTGCCGCCCACCACCACCGAACTGTTGGACTGCTCGGCGGACAGATAACGCACCTCCGGCTCATTCCCCAGATTCAACGCCGCCAGACCTTCGGCAGGCTCGAAACGCAACTCACCGTCCGCACATGGCAGCACCGTGCCGGCCTGCATGCTCTGCAACACCGAGCGAATGAAGCTTTCCAGGCTGAACGCATCGGTGATGAATCCCACCTGACGCCCCCGCCGAACCCGCGACAGGGCCAGTTGCTGCGGCAAGGCCGCGCCCAACTGATCTTCGGCCAGCAGGCCGAACGGCAATTGATAACGCAGGGTCTGGCCGCCGCTGGTCACCTCGATTTCGCTGAGCAGCACCGGATGCTGCGGATCGCCAAAGCGCACGCCATAGACAATATCGACGTTCTCGATGGCGCTGTCCTTGCCAGCAAACCAGCGACGGTTCTGCAACCAGTTTGGCAGGATGGTTTGCTCCAATGTGGTGCGCGACGGCGCTTCGAGCAATTCTTCCAGGCGTTTCTTGAGCACCAGGGTGGTGAAGTCCGGCAGGCTCTGGGCCGGTTCCACGTGCCAGCTCGGCATCTGGTTTTCCGCCGCCAGGGCGAACCAATAGAAACCGTACGGCGCCAGGGTCAGCAGGAAGTTCAGCTGGCCGATGGGCGGGAAGGCGTTCCCCCCCAGCATCTCCACCGGCACCATGCCTGCGTAAGCCGACAGGTCCAGTTCGGCGGCCTGGGCGCTGCGCGATACGTTGGCCACGCACAGAATGATTTCGTGTTTGCCGTCCGCACCGGTGTATTCGCGGGTGTAGGCCAGGATCCGCCGGTTGCTCGGCGAAAGCATTTTCAACGTACCGCGGCCAAAGGCCTTGGACTGCTTGCGCACCGCCAGCATCCGCCGCGTCCAATTGAGCAGCGAGTGCGGGTCGCCGGACTGGGTCTCGACGTTGACCGACTGGTAGCCATACAGCGGGTCCATGATCGGCGGCAGCACCAGGCTGGCCGGGTCGGCCCGGGAGAAACCGCCGTTGCGGTCGATGGACCACTGCATCGGCGTGCGCACGCCATCGCGGTCGCCCAGGTAAATGTTGTCGCCCATGCCGATTTCATCGCCGTAGTACAAAGTCGGCGTACCGGGCATCGACAGCAGCAGGCTGTTGAGCAGCTCCACCCGGCGCCGGTCGCGCTCCACCAGCGGCGCCAGGCGCCGGCGAATCCCCAGGTTGATTCGCGCCCGACGGTCGGCGGCGTAGTAATTCCACAGGTAATCCCGCTCCTTGTCGGTGACCATCTCCAGCGTCAACTCATCATGATTGCGCAGGAAAATCGCCCACTGGCAATTGGCGGGGATTTCCGGAGTCTGGCGCAGGATGTCGGTGATCGGGAAACGGTCTTCCTGGGCCAGCGCCATGTACATGCGCGGCATCAACGGGAAGTGGAACGCCATGTGGCATTCGTCGCCATTGAGGCCTTGCGCGTCAACGTCCCCGAAGTACAGCTGGGTGTCTTCCGGCCACTGGTTGGCTTCGGCCAGCAACATGCGGTCGGGATAGTTGGCATCGATCTCGGCGCGGATCAACTTGAGGACGTCGTGGGTCTCGGGCAGGTTTTCGTTATTGGTGCCGTCACGTTCGATCAGATACGGGATGGCATCCAGGCGCAGGCCGTCGATGCCCATGTCCAGCCAGTAGCGCATCACCGACAACACAGCCTTGATGACCTGCGGATTATCGAAGTTGAGATCGGGTTGGTGGGAATAGAAGCGGTGCCAGAAGTACTGGCCGGCTACCGGGTCCCAGGTCCAGTTGGATTTCTCGGTGTCGAGGAAAATGATCCGCGTGCCGTCATACTTGTGATCGTCATCGGACCAGACATAGAAGTCCCGCGCCGCCGAACCGCGCTTGGCCTTGCGCGCGCGCTGGAACCACGGATGCTGGTCCGAGGTATGGTTGATGACCAGCTCGGTGATGACCCGCAGGTTGCGCTTGTGGGCTTCAGCGATGAACCGCCGCGCATCGGCCATGGTGCCGTAGTCGGGGCTCACGCCTCGGTATTCGGCGATGTCATAACCGTCGTCGCGGCGCGGCGAGGGGTAGAACGGCAGCAACCAGATGGTGTTGACGCCCAGGTCGGCGATGTAGTCGAGCTTTTCGATCAGGCCTGGGAAGTCGCCGATTCCGTCGTTGTTGGAGTCGAAGAACGACTTCACATGGACCTGGTAAATCACCGCGTCCTTGTACCAGAGCGGGTCGTTGATAAAAGCGGCAGACCGGGGTTTCTTCGCCATTTGCAACTCCTGATGAATTCAATAAAGCCGCTGGGACGGGCGTGCGAGATCCTCTGACGGCCAGAGCGCCTTTGTGGCGAGGCAGCTTGCTGCCGCTCGGTTGCGCAGCAACCGCTGATGGGGAGCGCTTCGCACTCCAGCGGGAGCAAGCTCCCTCGCCACAAAAAGCCCCCTGGCCTGGGACACTCGTTCGCCACAAAAGGCCATGGAGTCAAGCCACACTGATCCGCCAGATCCCGAACGGCTGGTACGCCGGATCGATCCGCATGAACTGATACTTGCCATACCAGGTCCAGCGGTGGCCGTTCATCAAGTCCTCGCCCTGGGTCTGGGCATCGTCCGACAGGCCCATTTCCCACAGCGGCAACTCGAAATTGGCCTCCTGCACGTTGTGCGGATCGAGGCTCACCGCCACCAGAATGAAATTGCTGCCGTCGGGCGTGCGCTTGCCGAAAAACAGAATGTTGTCGTTCCAGGCGTTGTAGATCTTCAGGCCCAGGTGCGTATGCAACGCCGGGTTCTGCCGGCGGATTCGGTTGAGCTGGGCGATTTCGGCAATGATGTTGCCCGGTGCGGTGAAATCCCGGGGGCGGATCTCGTACTTCTCCGAGTCCAGGTATTCCTCCTTGCCCGGCACCGGTGCCGACTCGCACAGCTCGAAGCCTGAGTACATGCCCCAGAGGCCCGAGCCCATGGTCGCCAGCGCCGCACGGATCAGGAAACCGGCGCGCCCCGACTCGTGGAGGAAGGCCGGGTTGATGTCCGGGGTATTGACGAAGAAGTTCGGCCGGTAGCATTCGCGCAGCGGCGACTCGTTGAGCTCGGTGAAATAGGTCGCCAACTCGGTCTTGGTATTGCGCCAGGTGAAATAGGTATAGCTCTGCGAATAGCCCACCTTGCCCAGCCGCGCCATCATGGCCGGCGTGGTGAAGGCTTCGGCGAGGAACATCACCTCCGGATGCTGGGCGCGCACATCGGCGATCAACCACTGCCAGAACGGCAACGGCTTGGTGTGGGGATTGTCGACGCGGAAAATCTTCACGCCTTCGTTGACCCAGCCGACCACGATATCCCGCAGCTCTAGCCACAGGCTGGGAATCGCGTCGGCGGCATAGAAGTCGACGTTGACGATGTCCTGGTACTTCTTCGGCGGATTTTCCGCGTATTTGATCGTGCCGTCCGGGCGCCAGCTGAACCAGCCCGGGTGCTGCTTGAGCCAGGGGTGGTCCTGGGAACACTGGATCGCGAAGTCAAGGGCAATTTCCAGGCCATGGGCCGCCGCTGCCGCCACCAGCCGACGGAAGTCCTCACGGCTGCCCAATTGCGGATGGATCGCTTCGTGACCGCCGTCCTCGCTGCCGATGGCGTAAGGGCTGCCCGGATCATCGGGACCTGCGGTCAGGGAATTGTTCGGACCTTTGCGAAAACTGCGACCGATGGGATGGATCGGCGGGAAGTACAGCACATCGAATCCCATGTCCTGGATCATCGGCAGGCGCGAATGCACGTCATTGAAGGTGCCGTGGCGGCGTGGATCGTCGGTGATCGAGCGGGGAAACAATTCGTACCAACTGGCGAACTGGGCCCGTTCGCGCTCTACATCCAAGGGGTATTCCGGGCTGATGCTCAGGTAGGGCCGGTGATCGGCCAGGGACATGAGGTCGGCACTGTGCGGCTCAAGGAACAACGCCACCTGTTCAGCAGGCAACAGACCCGACAACTGGTGATGCAACGCCGCCAGCTGTTCGCTCAGTTGGCCGTCACTGCGCTCGGCGGCTTGCTGCACGTGGTTGCGACCTTCCTGCAGCTCCAGGCTGATCGGCACGCCGGCGGCATATTTTTTTTCCAGCTCGTAGCAGAAGCTGGCGAACTGATCGAGCCAGGCCTCGATGCAAAATACATAGCGCCCTTGGGTTGGCACATTGAAGTGTCCGCGCCAACTGTTGTTGCCGAGGTCAGTCATCACCTCGCTGTTCCAGACCTCATCTTTCAATGCGCGCCAGCGGATGCGCACCGCCAGCTTATCGTGACCATCCATGAACACTTTGCTGGTCACCGTCACGTCCTGCCCCGCCACCGCCTTGACGGCGAACTGTCCGCCGTCAATCACCGGCATGGTGTTTTCAATCGCGATACGTGGCAACAACAAAGCGTGAGACAACGGCAGGTTCGGGTTGTAGGCCAGGTCAGTCGGGTGTTCAGCAGTCATCGAGCATCGCTCCTTTTACGCCCCATGGACGCGCTTGTGGGTTAAAGGCCCAACGGGTCCTATGAAAAAACTCACTTAAACTCCGAACCAAGCCGATAGCCAAAAGTTCAGCGAGATTTGCCCAGCCCGGCGGGATAAAAGCCAGCCTGGGGCGGTCACAAAAATAAGCACGACTCAAGCCATGTGCATCCCGGAGGCTCGACCGATGACTATCCCCATCCCGGCTGAAACCCCTGATCCGAACATTGACGATCCCAACCTGCCACCCCCCGGTCCTGATCCCGAGCCGGTCCCGGAAAAAGACCCGCCGCCCGATCCGCAGCCACCGCTGGGAGATCCACCGAGCGAGGCGCCGCCGGAGAGGGTTTGATGGGCAAGCGCAGTTGTTCAAGAGGTGACGGGCGTCAACGCTCCGTTTTTTGAGCTGCATGACCGTTCGTCGCCTCGCGAGAAATAAAAAGCAAAAACTGACTGTGTCAAGAGTAGGAAACTTCCCACCTGAAGAACATTTAATCGCCATTTACGTCCAGGGATATGACCTGCGTAATTAGTTGTCCTGCATGAGTTTTTTATTCTGCCAGATACGCATTTCTTCCTCCCTCACTGGCGCCCCCCCTTCTTTAGTGAAAAAAACCGCATCAGAACTTTCGCTTGAGCGTGAAAGACGTTTCCTACGCCTCAAAAAAAATGCGATTGCCAACCTATCTATACCTCGCTAAAAATTAAGTCGCCGGCAAAAAAGTTGCACAGCAAACTTACTCAAGGAAAGAGGAATTCAATATGAAACCGAACAACAAATCCGAAAAGCTAGGTGAAGTAATATTTCTATTCACGGACGATTTCGGCAACACACCGTATACACCAACTGTTGGAGGATCAGGTAGCGCAGGTGGTTGCGGGGGAAGCGGCGGATGTGGCGGTGGTGGCGGATGTAGCGGTGGCAGCGGAGGGAGTGGGGGCAGTGGTGGCAATGCAGTAACAGAATCCAGCAACCACTAACAATAATCAATGATAGCGCGGGCCTTTCTGATAATCGCATTTATCGAAAGGCCCGACCGAGAACTCGTCATGAAATTAAGCATATCCAACTACGAACTACTAAATTTCGAGACCTCCAACGCCGTTGTTTCGGAAAAAGGAATCGCCCGCGTAGACTCCCCAGCGATGTTGAAGCTGCTCAAAGAACTAAAGTCAGTAGAATGCATTACCAAAAACGACCTAAACGAATTATTCGAAAACCACAATCTCGACGCCACAGTCGCCTATGACTTCCTGAGCTCCGCCATACGCATTAACATAGCAAAAGACTTCAATTATTTCGGGAGCACGTTGATCGCACATAACTGGGGAAAAGCCTCAGATCTAGAAAGAATATTATCTAGTGAAATCGAACATCTGAGCACTTGCAGCTTGGAGGACCTGAATCTCTACACCTCTCATAAAGAGGAACGCTACATCATAATCCTCTGCTCAAATTATAACTATGCAAACATAAAAAAGCTTTATTTCTCCAGTGCAAAAAAATGGCCAAAATCGGCAATAAGTGTTTGTTATGGGAGCGCCGATCTTTTTCACATAAGTCAGCCCTACATTCCGGAAATAGGTAATCCCTGCCACTTCTGCACCATCGATAAATTGATCAGCAACGAAACCCACTCACCTTCAGTCAATACATGGTCAAAGCTTCTTAATTTTTGCAAAGGCAAAAATATCCATCTACCCGGCACAAAACCAACCCTCCTCCAAGAATCATTAATACTAGGAGCGATTGCAAGGGTAAGCCGACTCGTTTCAGGAACGATGACTTCTCAAAAATATCAAGATAATATTTTTCAAACAACAACGATAAATCTTGGCAATGGCCATATCAGTCAAGCGTCGGCAACGCATTGGCACCTGTGCGACTGTCTAGGCGCAGAAAAATGAAAAATATACCTCACGATTATTACCTTCGTTTTCTAGACCCTCTCGTTCACGACGACGTGCTGTCCTTTCATACAAAGGGCAACTATATAATCCATCCCGCCACCCAACAATCAGCCAACCTCCATTTCCTCACAGAACAGCAACTGCAAAATCTAACGGGAAATGAGCTAAAGCTTTACCCGGATATCAGCATTGAAATTCCAATGAACCCGCATCATGATATTGAAACAGCACTAATAAGAAATGAGTCAGAAACTCTATTTAATGAAGCCGAGATTGATTTCAGCACTATTGAAAAACTCGTCACGCCGTTAACCAGACTACAAGCCAATGAAAACAAACGGGGCTACCCAAGCGGCGGAGCATTATACCCTGTCGAAATCTTTATCTGCTCGCTTGCGCGAGGCAATAAAACATGGCCCTGCCAAGAAAAAGTTTTACATCTCCTGCCAAAATCAAAGACATATGAAGTCGTTTTAGGCACAGAGAACATAGACGAACTCCGAACGGCTATTCTGCCAAAAAGTTGCGACATTGGTTATCCGAGCCTAGCGCTGATATATGCTGCCTATCTGCCAAAGGCTTTGTTCAAATATCGATATCGCGGCTACCGCTTGGCTACCATGGAGGTGGGATCGATTTACATGCTGATAGAACTCAGCGCCAAATCTCTGAACTTACGTTGTCGTCCTTGGTCGGCATACACCGACACGATGGTTTGCAAGGCACTCAAACTAAATCCCGCACTCTTTGTTCCAATGTGCGTGCACTATATAGGGAAGCAGGGATGAATATTTACCGCAGAGAAAATCAGCTTGTGGATGCGCGTTTCACATACCAACCAGCTAATCTGTTGACTCTCCCATCTACGGTGGAAATCACCAATCCCTGGGAAAATGGTGGTTCGGGTGTAGGCAATGGTTCTCACGCGCTCAGGTCTGCTGTAGGGGAATTTTTTGAGCGGCAGCATTTCTATACCGACGTAGTACCGGACCTGAAAAGCGGTTTGAGCCATTCATTGACCGAAACTGAAGTATCAAAATTCACCCAGGCATTTTCTCAAACAAAAAAACAGCACGTCGCTCAATCAGTGCTGAATGCACATCAATACAACTTGAGCCAAGTATTCCGACTATCAGATCTTTCCTCCTGTCACATTCCCACAGCCTGCATTACCTTAAGCAGCGTACGGACCGAGACAGAGAATTGCATTTATCCCCTTCGTGACACATGTGGGTGTGCCTTTGGTTGGCACCCTGAACTTTCCGTTCTGGGCTCATTAAAAGAATTCCTTGAAAGGCAGTTCTTATTAAAGTTCTGGTTAACGGGTGTTTGCGTCAAAGTAATCGACGCACCGACGACAGGGGCTGCGTTGGCAAGGACCGGGGCTGAGACGCTATATACAGCCCTAGCCAGGAGTGGCCAACTATCCTTTATTGACATATCCGACTCTAGGTATCCAGGCATTTGCATCTTGGCGGTATACGGACAACAGGGCCAAAGGCACAACGTCCATTATTGCGCAGGAATGGCTTACGCCCCCACCTTGAAACTCGCGATGAAAAAATCACTTCTGGAGTTATGGCAGACATACAGATTCATTGATCTTTTCAAATCGACAGGACAAAAAATAGAGAGCATCCACGACTCATACCTAAGATACTTCCTCAATTGCAATCGCTTTGAAATCTACGAAAACATTACATCAGTCCGAACCCAAGCACCAGCGCCGTCACAATTTACTAAGATGCCTTTTTCTTTAACCTCACTTCTAAGCAGTATTGCCAGACATAATGCACTTGGCTACATATACCTTAAGGCGATCCCGATAGAGGATAGCCTTGGCTATTGCAGCAAATTCGTATCACCTGATTTTTTTATGCACATGAACAACTCACAACATATCAATTTAAACAACCTATACTCCAAGTCTTTCTTCCAAGAGATATTACCAACACGTACCGAACAGATGGTTCCATTCCCATAGGATGAAAGCAATGCAACAAGATATAATTTTCCGCTCTGCAAAATTAGCTATTTTGTTCCTAAAAGAACAATTCAAGGAACCCACCGCACTATTATGGACAATCATATCACCCAGCTTATTTTATTACTTATTACGATATACTAGCGACCATCAAAGCAAGCTGAATCCGGACTATGTAGAGGACAGCGCATGGTTCTATGCTTACATTGCATCAAGCGTTGGCCTATTCGGGTTTTCATTATACATCATAGGCCGACGAGAGAGCGGATTCGTCCGCTCCTTTATCTATTCCAAGGCCTCAAAGATAGTATTTTTGACCGCTCAATTTTCATCCTATTCATTGATCGCAGTCATTTACTGTTGCACCTTCTACCTCCTCACCAAGACTCTCTCTGGCGAACTCCACGGGCTCGAACTGCTGACTATCGCGACGAGATTCTATGCTTGCTTCCTGATCTTTTGCTCTATTGGACTGTTGTTGACATTACTCCCCTTGACCTTCCAGAACTCAAGCACATTGTTCTCCATCATTCTGTTTGCGATGATTGCCTTGGGATTCGCCAACCCTATCATTGAGGGCATTAGCTATCTGAATCCCTTACAGACAGCAGCAAATATCATGCGCGCCGGCCTTTTGAAAAACATTGAGGTACTGGCTATTTCTGGTACAACCCTGATAGCCACGCTGTTGCTTTCGATGAAATACCTTAGAATAAATCCTATATGGAGTCGCTACTAATGAGCGCGCTGACTATCGATCAACTCAACATTAGCTTTCCAGACAAAGCACTGTTTCGGCAAGCTTCACTGCATATTGAACCGAACTCCATCACAGGAATACTGGGACCAAATGGCTCTGGGAAAACAACGTTTTTCGACATTTTGTGCAACGTTAGAAAAGCTAAGGGTCAGAACCTCATTAACAACTTCCGCACTCAGTTGTACCTATCTCAAATCATCACCGCACCACCGGCGCTGCGTATGCATGAGATATTCCAGATGGCTACGGTATTGAGCTCGGATAAAAAATCCACTCAACAATGTGCATTAAGCAAAATAGCCAAATGGTGCCCGGAACTCACTGAACGCTATAAAGAAATTTGGAAAAAGAAATCTGCCGTCTGCAGTTATGGTGAGAAACGTTGGTTTTTCACCCTTTCGCTTCTCGCGCTGGAGCCCGATCTGTTGATCCTGGACGAACCCACCGCAGGTGTCGATCCGGAGTTTCGCCATTACACGTGGAGATGCCTCAGGCAAGCTGCTGGGGAGGGAGCCGCCATCGTTGTGTCGTCTCATAACATTGAGGAAGTCGCGGCGAACTGCGATCCCTTTTATATGATCATCGATTGCCAGTTTAGGAAATTCCGTTCGGCACACGAATTCACATCGGCATTCAGTGCCGACTCCCTGGACGAGGCATTTATCAAAGCAGCCGCAGCGTCACCGTCGCCATTCAATCGGGATCTTTTTCCAACGCCCGGACAATCACCGGCATCACACTGAAAATCGCCAACGCCAAGATGGTGCTCAACACCGCCGTCGCTTCTCGCCCCAGCCCGGCGGCGACACCGATGGCGGCGGTCATCCACAGGCCCGCAGCCGTGGTCAGGCCTTTTACGTGACCTTCGTCGCCATTGTTGTTTTTCAGGATAGTACCGGCGCCGAGAAAGCCGATGCCCGCGACCACGCCTTGGATAACCCGGCTCATGGCATCGGCCTGGGAGCCGGACATTTGTGGCACGAGGACGAACAACGCAGCACCCAGGGCGACGAGCATATGGGTCCGCACGCCCGCGGCCTTGCCTTTATGCTCACGCTCGAAACCCAGGATGCCGCCCAGCAACGCCGCCATCAGCAAACGTATGGTGACGCGCGTCATCTGCTGGGCATCGGTGATGTCCGCGAATTCCGCTTGCAGGGTGATCCAGACCTCATGCCACCAGTTTTCCATGAATCGTCCTCTTTATGTTCCATGGACGATGGACCACAAGCGCAGCCAGACGTGCCCCCCCCCCGACCGCTGATCCGACGCAACGAACCCTGGCATGGCAGCGACGCCTAACAGTTATTACCCCAGAAAGGAGCACGACCATGATTGAGCGCATCGATGAGGACGGGACTTGCCACATCCGAACGCCAAACGGCCCGCAGGAGCGTCCTGTCGGCGAGTTGACCGTCGTCACTGACCCCGAAAAAGCGATGTCGGCCATTAAGCTGAACGGCGACCTGATTCACATCACCGAGGCTGAGGCCAATGCATTGACCGTGGCTGGGGCGACTGACGGGCGGCACAACCTCAAGGCTACGGACAGTGGGTCCGTGATCTGACCCCACCCAAGGCGACATCGATCTCCTGTGGCGAGGGAGCTTGCTCCCGCTGGACGCGCCAGCGTCCCCTACAATGTGATACCCAAACACAGGGGGCCGCTTCGCGCCCCAGCGGGAGCAAGCTCCCTCGCCACAAGGGCTTATTCGCCCTTAAGCATGTACATCACAAGGACTGATTCGCCCTTAAGCAAAACATCAAAGCCTGTTCGCCTGTGTGCACCTGCTTCAAAGTGCCGCAGCCACGGCGCCTGACGCCATCTGATCCGGTTTTTATCAAGTCACCTGAGTCTGTTATGCAAACAGTTCCATGGTCATAGTTCGTCCGCCAGATACAGGCTGATGAGTGACCGACCATGAGCGAAAGAATCCCCGTCCAGCTGATCCCGATTTTCGAACCCGCGCCGAAAATCCGGGCCAGGACCACCGATAACCTGATTCATACCCGCAGCTTCACCGGCCTGTTCCGCACCTTGCGTATCAGCGGCGCCGGGGTTCTGTTCTTACTGTTCTTCGGCACCGTGTGGCTCAACTGGGGTGGTCGCCAGGCGGTGCTCTGGGACCTCTCCGAAAGCAAATTCCATATTTTCGGCGCAACCTTCTGGCCCCAGGATTTCATCCTGCTCTCGGCACTGTTGATCATCGCCGCCTTCGGTCTGTTCGCGATCACGGTATTCGCCGGTCGCGTGTGGTGCGGCTACGCCTGCCCGCAGAGTTCCTGGACCTGGATTTTCATGTGGTGCGAGAAAATCACCGAAGGCGAGCGCAACCAACGGATCAAGCTGCAAGCCGCGCCTTGGGGCCTGAACAAACTGCTACGGCGCTCGGCCAAGCACACGCTCTGGCTGGCCATCAGCCTGCTCACCGGCCTGACGTTCGTCGGCTATTTCACCCCGATCCGGCCACTGGCCGAAGAGCTGCTGACCTTGCAGATGGCGGGTGTCAGTCTGTTCTGGGTGCTGTTCTTCACCGGCGCCACCTACCTCAACGCCGGCTGGCTGCGTGAGGCGGTGTGCATGCATATGTGTCCTTATGCGCGGTTCCAGAGCGTGATGTTTGACAAGGACACACTGACCATTTCCTACGACGCCGCCCGCGGCGAAATCCGCGGCCCACGCAAGCGCGATGCGAAGCCGGCCAACATCGGCCTGGGCGATTGCATCGATTGCCAGATGTGCGTGCAGGTCTGCCCCACCGGCATCGATATCCGTGACGGCTTGCAGATGGAGTGCATCGGTTGCGCTGCGTGCATTGATGCCTGCGATTCGATCATGGACAAAATGGGCTACGCCCGCGGCCTGATCAAATACACCTCCGAGCATCAGTTGCAAGGCGGCAAGACCCATCTGCTACGCCCCCGGCTGATCGGTTATACCGCCGTGCTGCTGGTGATGATCGGCGCGCTGGTCGTGGCGTTGGTGGAGCGTCCCATGGTGTCGCTGGACGTCAGCAAGGACCGCGGCCTGTTCCGCGAGAACAGCCTGGGCCAGATCGAGAACATCTACAGCCTGAAGATCATCAACAAGACCCAGCAGCGCCAGGACTACCAACTGTCTTTGATGGATGGCGCCGGCTTCGTCCTGCAAGGCAAGACACAACTGAGCCTGGCCCCTGGGGAAATCGTCGATGTGCCAGTGTCGGTGGCGATGCTCAACGAGCGGCCCGAAAGTGGCTCCCGGGAGATGGCCTTCAAGGTGGCCGATAGCGACGAGCCTGGCATCTACAGCGTGGCCAAGAGCCGTTTTGTAGCGCCGACGAATCGCTGAAGCCTTAAGATGCAGGACCTTTTTTGTGGAGCGATCCTGCTCGCGATAGCGGACTGTCAGACTTGTCTGTACTGGCCTCATCGCGAGCAGGCTCGCTCCCACAGGTTGATGCGCAAGGCTGCATATCCCTGAACCGTTCATGACTGGATCGGAAATGAAACGCTACGAAAAATTCGCCGATGACATCGCAGAACTGATCCGCTCCGGCATGCTGGGGCCGGGCCAGCGCGTGCCGTCGGTGCGTTATGCCAGCCAGACCTATGGTGTCAGCCCGTCTACCGTGTTCCAGGCTTATTACCTGCTGGAGCGCCGCGGCCTGATCCGCGCCCGGCCGCGCTCGGGCTACTTCGTCAACGCCCTCACGCCGAGCCCGTTTTCCGAGCCGGCCATCAGTAGCCAGGTACAGGAATCCACCGAAGTCGACGTCAGCGAGCTGGTGTTCTCGGTACTGGAATCGATCAAGGACCCCACCACCGTGCCTTTCGGTTCGGCATTTCCCAGCCCGCAGCTGTTTCCGCTGCAACGGCTGTCCCGCTCGTTATCCAGTGCCACTCGCGACATGGACCCGCGCGTGGTGGTCACCGACATGTCGCCGGGCAATCCACACCTGCGCAGGCAAATCGCCCTGCGCTACATGGTCGGCGGGTTGATGTTGCCCATGGAGGAGTTGCTGGTGACCAACGGCGCCCTGGAGGCCTTGAACCTGTGCCTGCAAGCCGTGACCGAGCCCGGCGACCTGGTGGCGATCGAAGCGCCGGCGTTCTACGCCAGCCTGCAGGTGCTGGAGCGGCTCAAGCTAAAGGCCGTGGAAATCCCCGTCCACCCGCGCGACGGCATCGACCTGGACGTGCTCGGGCAAACCCTGGAACGGCACCCGATCAAAGCCTGCTGGTGCATGACCAGCTTCCAGAATCCCATGGGCGCGACCCTGCCCGAGGCGCGCAAGCAAGCCTTGGTCGAACTGTTGCGTCGCCATCAGGTGCCGCTGATCGAAGACGACGTGTACGCCGAGCTGTACTACGGTCAGCAGGCACCCAAGCCGGCCAAGGCATTCGACACCGAGGGGCTGGTGATGCACTGCGGTTCGTTCGCCAAGAGCCTGGCACCGGGCTATCGCATCGGCTGGGTTGCCGCCGGACGCTACGCGCAGAAAATTGAACGGCTCAAGCTCATGACTTCGTTGTGCGCCTCGATGCCGGCCCAGGCCGCCATCGCCGACTACCTGCAACACGGCGGCTACGATCGCCACTTGCGCAAACTGCGCTACGCCCTGGAAGAACAGCAGAGCGCAATGCGTGCTGCCATCGCCCGCTATTTCCCGCCCCAGACCCGGGTCAGCCAGCCTGCGGGCGGTTACTTCCTGTGGCTGGAACTGCCGGAGCAGATGGATTCGCTGAAGCTGTTCCAGATGGCCCTGGCCCAGGGCATCAGCATCGCACCGGGACCGATCTTTTCACCGACCCGGCGTTTTAGAAACTGCATCCGCTTGAACTATGGCAGCCCATGGACCGAGGTGTCGGAAAAGGCCATGGAAACCTTGGGACGGATTATCCGGTCGTTCTGATAGGGCTAGTCTGGGCGGGCTTATCGCGAGCAGGCTCGCTTCCACAGGGATCTGCTGCGTGCCTGAAATGTGGGAGCGAGCCTGCTCGCGATGAGGCCCGAACAGACGACATAAAACTCAGCGCCCGCCCCCCAGGTCCACAAACGTCCCGGTGGCATACGAAGCCTTGTCCGACAGCAACCAGATGATCGCTTCGGCCACTTCATCCGGACGCCCACCGCGGGCCATGGGAATCGCCGATTCCAGCTTGCTGACGCGGTCCGGGTCACCACTCAGGGCATGGAAATCGGTGTAGATGTAGCCGGGGCGAACCGCATTGACGCGGATGCCCTCACCGGCCACTTCCTTGGACAGGCCGACAGTGAATGTGTCCAGGGCGCCCTTGGACGCGGCATAGTCGACGTATTCGTTCGGCGAGCCCAGGCGCGCGGCAACCGAAGAAACATTGACGATACTGCCGCCCTGCCCTCCGTGCCTGGGCGACATACGCAACACGGCGTGCTTGGCGCAGAGCATCGGCCCGAGCACGTTGGTCTTCATGATCTTGAGGATGCGGAACTCGGACATTTCGTCGAGCCGGGACTTGTGCGCGACCGTGCCGGCGTTGTTCACCAGGGCAGTGACCCGGCCCAACTCGGCATCCACCCGGCCGAACAGGCCGACGACTTCGTCCTCGATGCTCACGTCGGCCCGCACGGCAATCGCCTGCGCGCCCTTGGCCCGGACCTGTTCGAGCACCTCCTGGGCGGCACTTTCATCGGTCTGGTAGTTGATGCAGATCCGATACCCCAAGTCGGCGGCCAACAGCGCCGTAGACGCCCCGATTCCGCGGCCGCCACCGGTGATGACGATGACTTTATCCACCTTTGCTTCTCCCGTTCCACGGACAGACGTCGGCCCCAAGGATAGCGCTCACGTTACGCTTTTGCACAACCGTGGCGAGGGAGCTTACTCCCGCTGGGCTGCAAAGCAGCCCCTTCTCAATAAGGCGCCGTATTCCTCGTCACGCTCGCTTGAACCGCTTTAACCGAGCAGAGCACGCAGGTCCAGGCGCCCATCCACTTGCGGCGGGCACCAATAGTAGCCGCCAGTGATCGGCCGGCTCATGCGATACAAGCCGTCGGTAATGCCATCCTCCAGCCCGCTCATGCGCCGCAGTTGCGCTTCAAAGGCGTCGAGGGAAAAACCAAACGCGAGGAACATCAACCCCGCGCGATCACCTTCGATCCAGGGCATGGAGCGGCGTACGAGGAACGCCTGCGGTGTATAGCTTTCCTGGGCCGTGCGTTTGACATGGGCCGATTCCGGCGCATCGTCGATTTCCTCATTGTCACTCAGGCGCCGCCCCATGATGTTGTCGCGCTCATGGGGGGACATCGCGGCGAAACCGTCGAAATCATGTTGCCACTGCTGAATCGCGGCAAAACTGCCGCCGCGCAAGCCGTCGGCGCCTTGGGCCAGGGCTGCGGCGATGGCGGCTTCGTCGTGGGGGTTTTCGGTGCCGTCCTCATAACCCGTCAGGTCGTGGCCGGTCATGTGGCGGAAGGTTTCATTCAACTGCACCAGGCGCAACGCCGGGGCCAGCGCCGCTTCGATAGCGCGACTGCGGTGCAGCAACTCGCCGCGGTCCTCGCCGTGCAACCAGCACCACAAAGCATGCTGGGTCGAGGGGTTGTCCACGCCCACGCCGGTCAACGCCGGGAACGCCCGCAGCCCGTCGATCCGGGCGCCGAGGGCCTGGACCAGCGATTCGCCAAAGCCCACCACCGCTCGACCGTCCAGTTGGAGCAGGAGTCTGTCTATCGCAGCCGGCAGCGCCTCGACCGATTCCAGGGCGAAAAACATGTGGCGGGCCTGAGGCGGAACAGGGGTGGCGAGAATGCCGGGCTGGTAGTAACTCATGGGAACTCCTTTAGAATGAAGCGCAAGTCTACCCGGCGGCCGGGGATTTGTGTGGGTCGCCAGCCTGGACGAGCCTGGATCTTTGCGTAGGACTTCTACTGCGCCCGCGTCGGATCGCTCCGAACGTGATTTGAGCCGCCGGATGCATCATTGCCGAGTCATCGAAAACCTCCTAGATTGACCGCCCCAAGGTGGATCCAGGCGACGGAAGCTGGATACCCGATTCGCGCACTTCAAGGAGACGGTCCGACATGCACCTCGCCAAATCGATACTCGCAGGCGCCTTTATCCTGGCCTGCGGGACGACACCGGGCTTCGCCCAGGCCCCCATCCAAGACACGGTCAATGCCGTCATCCAGCCGTTGATGGAGCAACAAGACATCGCCGGAATGGCCGTGGCGATCACCTACAACGGGCAACGCCACTACTTCAACTACGGAGTGGCTTCCAGGGATACGAAGAAACCCGTCACCGACCAGACTCTGTTCGAGATCGGCTCGATCAGCAAGACCTTCACTGCGACGCTCGGCGCCTATGCCCAGGCCTTGGGCAAACTGTCCCTGGCGGACCCGGCCAGTCGCTTTGCCCCCGAACTGCGCGGCAGCGCCTTCGAGGGCGTCAGCCTGCTCAACCTCGCCACCTACAGCGCCGGTGGGTTGCCGCTGCAGTTTCCCGGGGACGCCGACCATGCCGATCGTATGTTCGGTTACTACAAAACCTGGAAACCGCTCTACCCGACCGGCACCCAGCGGCTGTATTCAAACCCGAGCATCGGCCTGTTCGGCTATCTGGCGGCCCGCAGCCTGGAGCGCCCCTTCGATGACCTGATGGAGCAGACGCTGATGCCCGGACTGGGCCTCAAGCACAGCTATGTGCGGGTACCCAAGGAGCAGTTGAGCCGATATGCCCAGGGTTATGCGAAGGATGGAAAACCGGTCCGGGTTGGACCTGGCGCCCTGGATTCAGAGGCGTATGGGGTGAAGACCAGTTCATCGGACCTGATTCGCTTCATCGAAGCAAACCTGCAACCGCAAAGGCTCGACGCCGACCTGCGCCAGGCCATTGCCACGACCCAGACCGGGTTCTACACGGTAGACGGTATGAACCAGGGGCTGGGCTGGGAGTTCTACCCGAGCCCGGTCAGCCTCGAAGCGTTGCTGGCCGGTAACAGCGCAAAAATGGCCTTCGAACCGCATCCAGTGGAGCCCCTTACCCCACCGCGCCCGGCACCCGACGGAGCCTGGATCAACAAGACCGGCTCGACCGGCGGCTTTGGCGCTTACGCGGCGTTCGTGCCCGGCAAGAACATCGGGATCGTATTGTTGGCGAACAAGAACTATCCGAATGAAGAGCGAGTGAAGGCCGCCTACCGGATTCTCTCAGCGCTGGATCAGAACTGACAGCTGAGTGGATCCCCCCTGTGGCGAGGGAGCTTGCTCCCGCTGGGTCGCGAAGCGACCCCAAAATGCATGCAGGGATAACACAGGGGGCTGCTACGCAGCCCAGCGGGAGCAAGCTCCCTCGCCACAAGAACCTCCGGTGAAGTCGCGCCAAAGCCACGGACGGAATTCATCCGCATTCAAGGTCAATCATCCAACGGCTTCGGCGCCGCCGGTGCCTTGCCCGGCTTGCCCGGCTTGGCGCCCTTCGCGTCCTTAGCCGGAGCCGTTTCCGGTGGCGGAGGTGGGACTGGCGCCACCGCTTCCTTTTCCGTCGCAGGCAGCTTGTCAACGGTGTCGAACAGCTCTTTCAATTCAATCGCGCCGGAATGTTCGAGTTTCTTTTCACCGTCCTTGCCCACCAGGATGATCTTGGTCTGGGCGCCGGCACCGAGCTTGAGAGAGCGAATCAACGCCATGGTGCTCTGCGGGTCGAGATCTTTGCCGTCGCGCTGGCCAATGGTGTTGAGCACGGTATAGAGCACCATGTTGCGCTCGGAAAAGCCCTGCTTGCCGGCCGGCTCTTCCAGGGCTTTTTTCAGGCTGACCCAGGCCGGGTCGACTGTGCTGGGCGCGATGACGATCAAGGGGCGTGCCTTGCCCATCTCCGCCACCAGCGGTGAGTCGCCATCCGCAGCGAACAGGGGACCGACAAAGGCCAGCAAGGTAGCAAAGGTCAACGACCGAATGAGCATGCGCCTCTCCTTCTGATATTCACGCTGTACTGATTGCACATGGCGGCAATTGTTCCGCGAGAGTCCCCCGATACCGCACTTGCCTGCCTTGAAGCTTAGGCCAGTGGGTTCATTGCGCAACCGTAGGCACACAGTACCGAAAGCGCTGCAACACAGGCATGTCATCCAGAGCAGACCCCTTGTGGGAGCGGGCTTGCTCGCGAAGGCGGCCGTTCAGCTTGCATCGATGCTGAATGTGCCTACGCCTTCGCGAGCAAGCCCGCTCCCACAGTGGATCTGTGGTGTTTCTCTAATTCGGGTGTTGGTGCTAGAACGCCAGCTTGAACCCGATCATCGCCAACATCACCGCCAGGCAAGGACGCAGCAGTTCGTCGGAGATGCGTCCGGACAAGTGACTGCCCAGGTAGATGCCCGGCAACGAGCCGACCAGCAGGAAACCAAGGATGTGCCAGTCCATGTTGCCCATGCTTGCATGGCCGAGGCCGGCGACCAGGGTCAGCGGCACGGCGTGGGCGATTTCGGTGCCCACCAGACGCCGGGTGAGGAGAAAGGGATAGAGAATGAACAGCGCGACCGTACCCAGCGCGCCCGCGCCGATGGAAGTCAGGGCGACCATGGTGCCGAGTACCAGGCCGGTCACCACCGTGAGCAGATTCAGGCGTTTGCCGGAAGGGTTGTACTGGCCGCCGGCGCGGTCATGAGCGAATTGCAACAAGCGTTTCTTGAACAGGATCGCCAGGGCGGTGGCAAACAGGACAAAGCCCAACGCCTGCTTGATCACCGCGTTCATGGCGTCGGGAGAGCTGTGCAGGCTGCTGAGGAACCACAGCGTCAACCCCACTGCCGGTACGCTGCCCAGGGTCAGCCAACCGGTGATGGCCCAGTCGATATTCCGGTTCCTGGCATGAACCAGCACACCGCCGGATTTGGTAATGGCCGCGTACAACAGATCGGTGCCCACCGCTGTCGCCGGATTGATGCCGAACCACAACAGGATCGGGGTCATCAGCGAACCGCCCCCGACGCCGGTCATCCCGACGATGAAGCCGACCACGAGGCCCGCCACGACTAAACCGACATTACCGAAATCCATTAAACCGTCTCAGTACAACTGCGTGAAAAATCTGGCCGCGAGCATAGCGATTTTTCTTATAACCCCCCTATATCGATGTGATCTATCTTTATTCCATTTCACCCTCTCACTGCACCGGCAGAAAATTCAGGAACAACAGGCTCTGGGCATAGTTCAGGCCGATCCGCCGGTAACGCTCATCCAACATCTGTGTCAACAAATCCAATCGCGCAACGATCTTGCCGAATTCAACAGCGAAACTCAGGTTGCTGCCCTCCTCGGAAATTTCATTGGAAAACAGCAACGGCTTGCCGTCCTTGTTCTGGCGCTGGCTCAGCAACCAGGTGGCTTTCTCGATATTACGTGCCGCGTTGCTGACAAAACGCGGATCGATAGTGTCGGTCATGTAGAACTCCAGGCGATTGCCATGAGCGGTGACCAGCATGCTGCCGATGGCGTAGATAAACGCCCCGACCCGATCGCCGAGAAACTCCGGGCTCATGGCATAGCTCAGCGCAGCCAGGTCCTTGCGGCCACCAAGGGTCGGCAAGGGCTGTTGCTGCTCGATGGCCAGGCGTACCTGCTGCTCGGCGATGCGTGCCTCGAGAAAACCGGACTTGTGCAATTCATCGGGGTTGCGCAGGTACAACTTGCTCATCAGCAGGTAAAGGCTTTGCAGATTGTCGTGCATCGATAGCGTGGCCATGCGATCGACGCTGGTCTGCAGGAACTCCTGAGGCCTGGCGTTGCTGAACTGCGTGACCATGTCCTGCCCCTGCTGATGGCTGCATCCACCGCTGAGCAACATCAGCGCACCGACCGACAGCGTCCCGAGGCGTCGTCGCAGCATCATCAGAAAACAAAAAACAGCAGCCATCGGGTCTCGGTCTGGGCATGGGGAAGCGATGGGGGGTCGTCGCTTCCAGGCCCTGGATAGAGCGGCAAAAAAAGCAAAAGTGCAGTGCCGGCAGAAAATCCTCGATCCGTCTAGAGAGGTCGCCAAGTTAATTAGTATTACTTTTTAATTGAAAAATCTGATTTTACGGCTATAAATCCCTTCTCAGCCCTCAAATAGAAAGACTACTGAACAGAAAAACCTTCACCGCTGTCCGACCAAGTAACGGACTCGACCCGCGTTCAAAACAACAACAAAACAACAGGAAGGTCACACCATGCTTGAATCCAGACATCTGCTCACGGCCCTCGGAGTGTCTCTGATGATCGCCACTTCTGCTTCCCAGGCCGCCGGCCTGACCAATGAACGCGCCGCGTTCGGCAAGACCGACGACGGTACGGCGGTGGAAAAATTCGTGCTGCGCAACAGCCATGGGATGGAGGCCACGGTCATTACCTACGGCGGCATTCTCCAGTCCCTGAGTGTGCCGGACAAAAACGGCAAGGCCGACGATATCGTGCTCGGCTTCGACGATGTGCAGGGCTATCAGAAGAACGGTAGCGTGTACTTCGGCGCAACCATCGGCCGCTTCGGCAATCGTCTGGCGGACGGCGCGTTCGAGCTCGATGGCAAGCGCTACCAGGTGCCGCAGAACGATCACGGCAACTCCCTGCACGGCGGGCCGCTGGGATTCGACAAACGCGTCTGGAAAGCCCAGCCTCATGACAGTAAGGACTCGGTGGGCGTGACCCTGACCTACCTCTCGGCGGATGGCGAGATGGGCTTTCCCGGAGCATTGAAGACCGACGTCACCTACAGCCTCAACGAACAGAACGAATTGCGCATCGAGTACAAGGCCAGCACCGACAAGCCCACAGTCCTGAACCTGACCAACCACAGCTATTTCAACCTGGCTGGCGCGGGTAACGGCGACATTCTCAAGCAAGTGGCGACCCTGCATGCCGCCCGCTACACACCGGTCACCGGCAAGCTGATTCCCACCGGTGAGCTGGCCCCCGTAGCCGGCACGCCAATGGACTTCACCAAGCCCACAGCCATCGGCACCCATATCAAGGCCGACCACCCGCAACTCAAGTTTGCCGAACCGAAACAGGGCGGCTTCGATTTCAACTGGGTGCTCGATGCCAAGGGCGACGTGAGCAAAGTCGCCGCCGATGTCTACGACCCACAATCCGGACGCCGCTTGCAGCTGTTCACCACCGAGCCTGGCGTGCAGTTCTACACCAGCAACTTCCTCGACGGCACGGTCAAGGGCAAGCAGGGCAAGGTCTATCCGCACTGGGGCGCGTTCACCCTGGAAACCCAGCATTTCCCGGACTCGCCCAACCAGCCGAACTTCCCATCCACACGCCTGGATCCGGGCCAGACCTACACCCAGACCATGGTCTTGAAGTTCTCGGCCAAGTAACCACCTACCCACCTGTGGGAGCAGGCTCGCTCCCACAGGTGATCGCCTATCGAACCCTTGGTCTATCCTGCTGCCACACCTCTGATGTTCAAACACACAGGAGACAGGCATGAGGACTCTGCAATTGGCCGGCGTGTCGGTGCCCGTGATCGGCCAGGGCACCTGGCGCATGGGTGAGGAACCGTCCCAGCACAAAAAGGAAGTGGCGGCCCTGCGCCTGGGCATCGAACGGGGCATGACGCTGATCGACACCGCCGAGATGTACGCCGAAGGCGGCGCCGAGACCGTGGTGGGCGAAGCGATCAAAGGCGTTCGGGACCAGGTGTTCCTGGTGAGCAAGGTCTATCCCCACAACGCCAGCCGCAAAGGCATCCCCTTGGCCTGCGAGCGCAGCCTGCGGCGACTCGACACCGATTACATCGACCTGTATCTGCTGCACTGGCGCGGCCAATATCCGCTGGAAGAAACCGTCGAAGCCTTCGAGCGCTTGCGTGAGGAAGGCAAGATCGGCCATTGGGGTGTATCGAACTTCGACGTCGCCGACCTCGAGGAACTGGCCTCGCCCGCCTGCGCCACCAACCAGGTGCTCTACAACCTGCAAGAACGCGGCATCGAATTCGACCTGCTGCCCTGGTGCCAGCAGCAGCGCATGCCGCTCATGGCTTATTGTCCGGTCGGCCAGGGCGGGCATCTGCTCAGGGACCCTACGCTGGTACAAATCGCCCAACGCCACGGCGCGACGCCGGCGCAGGTCGCACTGGCATGGTTGCTGCGCCAGGACAATGTCATCGTCATTCCCAAAGCCGTGCAGCCTGAGCACGTGCGTCTGAACGCCGAGGCGGCGAACCTGACGCTAGCCGCCCAGGATCTGGCGGCGCTTGACCTGACGTTCGCCCAGCCCCGCGGCAAACAGCGCTTGGCGATGGTCTAGTTTTGCGCGGTAACGCGCTTTGGTGGCGGAGGAACTTGCTCCCGCTGGGACGCGCAGCGACCCTCTTTTACGACCGCTGCGCGATCGAGCGGGAGCAAGCTCCCTCGCCACATAAACAGCCAAGCACACGTGTGATCATCGATGCGCAGCGCTCAGAACAACCCCATCTGCCCGCCCACCAGCGTTGAGAAATCATCGTCCACGAACGGCAAAATCGCATCCGCCACCGGCTGTAGCTGCTTGCTCACGTAGTGGTCGTAGTCGATAGGCGCGCTACGGGCTTCCAATGGCTCGGGCCCAGCGACGGTGATGACGTAGCTGATCCAGCCGCCGTTCTGGTACTGCCGCGGGCGACCCTGGCGTTGGTTGAATTCATCGGCCAGACGGGCCGCACGGACGTGGGGTGGCACGTTGCGCTCGTAGTCCTCCAACGGGCGGCGCAGGCGTTTGCGATAGACCAGCCGCTCATCGAACACGCCGGCCAGGGTCTGCTGCACATAGTCGCGCACGTAATCCTGATAGGGCTGGCGGTGGAAGATTCGCCCGTACAACTCCTGTTGGAACTGCCGGGCCAGCAGCGACCAATCGGTGCGTACGGTTTCCAGGCCCTTGTAGACGATTTCATCGCTGCCATCGGCGCGGGTCACCAGCCCGGCGTAGCGTTTCTTGCTGCCCTCCTCGGCGCCCCGGATGGTCGGCATCAGGAAGCGTTTGAAATGGGTTTCGAACTGCAACTCCAGGGCGCTCTGCAGCCCGAACTCTGTCTGCACATGCTCGCGCCACCACTGGTTGACGTGTGCTACCAGTTCGCGGCCGATCCGCGCCGCGTCCTCCTCGGCATGGGCCCGGCGCAGCCAGACGAACGTAGAGTCGGTGTCACCGTAGATCACCAGATGTCCCTGGGCCTCGATCAGCTGCCGGGTGCGCTGCATGATCTGGTGACCGCGCAGGGTGATGGATGAGGCCAATCGCGAGTCGAAGAAACGGCAACCACTGGAACCGAGCACGCCGTAAAAGGCGTTCATGATGATTTTCAGCGCCTGGGACAAGGGGGCGTTGTGTTCGCGCTTGGCGGTTTCCCGGCCTTCGGCGACGCGTGCCACGATGGATGGCAGGCAATGCCGGGTCCGGGAGAAACGGGCGCCGCGAAAGCCCGGCACCGATTCACTGTCCCCGGGATGCCGCAGCCCTTCGATCAGGCCCACCGGATCAATGAGGAAGGTGCGGATGATCGACGGGTACAGGCTTTTGTAGTCCAGCACCAGCACCGACTCGTAGAGCCCCGGTTGCGAATCCATGACGAAGCCGCCCGGACTGGCCTCGGGCGGGCGCTGGCCAAGATTCGGCGCGACGAAACCCTGGCGATGCATCAGCGGCATATACAGATGGGTGAAGGCCGCCACCGAGCCACCGCTGCGATCCACCGGCAGACCGGTGACGCTGGCCCGTTCCAGCAGGAACTTGAGCAGCTCGGTCTTGGCGAAAATCCGCGTCACCAGTTCGCAGTCCTTGAGGTTATAGCGGGCCAGGGCCGGCTTGTCCTCGGCGAACATGCGGTTGATCTCATCCATGCGCTGGTACGGATTGTCGATGGACTTGCCCTCCCCCAACAGCGTCTGGGCAACGTTTTCCAGGCTGAACGAGGGGAAACTCCAGGTGGCCGAACGCAGGGACTCGATGCCGTCGATGATCAAGCGGCCAGCCGCCGAGGCAAAGAAATGGTTGTTGCGGGCGCCGTGCTCGCGCCATTGCATCTCTTCCCCGCCTCGGCCCAGACGCAACGGCACCGCCAGCCGCCGGGCATGTTCGTGCAGCACCCGCAGGTCGAATTGCACCAGGTTCCAGCCGATGATCGCGTCGGGGTCAAAATGCGCGAACCAGTCGTTGAGCTTCTTCAGCAGCACCGTGCGCGACTCGCAGTATTCGAGCTGGAAATCCACGCCGCCGGCGTCGCCATTCGGTGGCCCGAGCATGTACACCTGACGCTCGCCGCAACCTTCCAGGGCGATGGAATATAACTCGCCCTGGGCGGTGGTTTCGATGTCCAGGGAGACCAGGCGCAACGGAGGGCGGTAATCGGGGGCGGGTTTCATCTGGACGTCGACCAACAGGCCGTCATCCGCCGCAGTGCCACCGAACCACACCGGCGCGGTGATGAAGCGCTCCATCAGGTAGCGCTCCGGCGGCCGGATGTCGGCTTCGAAGACCTCCACGCCGGCGCGGCGCAAGGTGGTGTCCAGGCGCATCAATTGAGCATGTTGCTGGCAATACAGCCCGAGCACCGGGCGATGCTCGAAGTCCAGCAGATCCAGGGGCCGCAGTTCGATCCCCTTTTCCCCTTGCAACAGGGCTTCAAGCTGTCCGCGCTGGATCTGCGGCACGAACGCCACCGAGGGCTGCACCGGCAGGCGCACGCGCCGGGGCCCGGCGTCAGTGGCCAGCCAGAACTCAACCTCTGTGCCGGCCGGGGTGTCGCGCCAATGCCGGGTCAGGACGAAGCCCTGCTGTAAATCCACCGTTGCAACCTCGAAATATGCGTAGGCGGTCATTCTACCTGTGGCGAGGCGACTTCACCTGCTCAACGCTGTTTTGCCCCACTCTCGCGGCCTCCACTCTTGTGGCGAGGGAGCTTGCTCCCGCCGGGCTGGCGCTCCAGTGCGAAGCAGCCCTCGAACAGACACCGCGGAGTTTCAGATACCCGGCAGTTGGGGCTGCTGCGCAGCCCAGCGGGAGCAAGCTCCCTCGCCACAGGGGGCGCGCGGATGACATCCATTCGGGGCGAATTCACCGGCCATGACGTTTTTTGACGGCTGGCCGCCGCTTTATCGCTTGCCCTGGGCCGTTGGGTCTACGATTCTTAGACCACCCGCAAAAAACAACACCCTGAGGCTTGCCCATGAAAACCGTCGCGCAGTTGCTCCGGATGAAAGATGAAAAAAACCAGCAAGTGCACACCATCTCACCGGACGACATGGTGTTGCAGGCCCTGATGCGCATGGCGGAGAAGAACGTCGGCGCCTTGCTGGTGGTGAAAAACGATGAAGTGCTGGGGATCATCAGCGAGCGCGACTATGCGCGCAAAATGGTCCTGCATGGCCGCTCGTCGGTGGGCACTAAGGTCAGTGACATCATGGTCTCCCCGGTGATCACCATCGACCCGCACCAGAACGTCGAGACCTGCCTGAGCATCATGACCGAGAAACACCTGCGACATTTGCCGGTGGTCGAGGACGGCAAGCTGGTCGGCCTGTTGTCTATCGGCGACCTGGTCAAGGAAGCCATCGCCGAGCAGGCGGACCTGATCAAGCAACTGGAGCAGTACATTCGCGGCGAATGATTCGCCCGGCAGGCTGTGTGAAAACCCGTAGCCGTTTTCACACAGCCTGCCGGCCGGGTTGCTCAATCCCAACGGACTTCTATATTGAAGGGGATGCCCCTGCCGAGCAGCCCGATGGCCGACACCGAGCGACTGATCATTTGTGAACATTGCGATGCGGTGTACGAGCCGGTGGTACTGGTTGCCCACCAGAAAGCCTCGTGCGTGCGCTGCCACGCGGTGATCCAGCGCTACAACGGCCTGAGCATCGAGCAGCGCCTGGCCTTGAGCGTAACGGCGGCGGTGCTCTGGGCCTTCGCCAACGTCTATCCATTGATGAACATCCGCCTCCAGGGCCTGACCAACAGCGCGACACTGTGGGATTCGGTCGTGGCGCTGAGCCAGGGCTCGATCACATTTATCGCGTTGGTGGCGGCCGTGGCGATCATCATCGCACCGGCCTTGCAACTGGTGCTCCTGCTCTGGGTCCTGGGCCACGCCTACGGCAACCGCCGCGCGCCGGGCTTCGCCTTGTGCATGCGCAGCCTGGAAACGCTGCGGCCGTGGAGCATGCTTGAAGTCTGCCTGCTCGGCGCGCTGGTGGCGGTGATCAAACTCGCCGGGTTGCTGGACGTGTTGCCGGGCATCGGCCTGTTTGCCCTGGCGGCCTTGAGCCTGCTGATGATCCGCATTGCCGGGCGCGACGTCCGCGACCTGTGGGACAGCCTGTGAACGGCCCGTTACTCGGCACGCCGCCCCAGGCCAGCGACCTGAACTTGTGCCTGTGCCACGGCTGTGGCCTGGCCTGCGACATGGCCGACGAACCCCACGCCTGCCCGCGCTGCGATGCCGCCCTGCATCGCCGCAAGCCCGACCCCATCACCCGCACCTGGGCCTACATGCTCGCCGCGTTGGTGTTCTACATCCCGGCCAACCTGCTTCCGGTGATGAACACCCAGATGCTCGGCAAAGGCGCCGACAGCACCATCATCAGCGGCGTCATCGAATTCTGGCAGAGCGGCGCATGGGACATTGCCCTGATCATTTTCATCGCCAGCATCGCGGTGCCGGGGATCAAGTTCGTGGTGCTGACCCTGCTGCTGGTCACCGTGCAACGGCGCAGCACCTGGGCCCAGCTCCAACGAGCGAAGTTGTACCGGCTGGTGGAAGTGATCGGTTACTGGTCGATGCTCGACGTGCTGGTGGTGGCCCTGGTGGCGGCGCTGGTCAAGTTCCAGGCACTGAGCGATATCGAGCCGCGACCGGGAATCCTGTTCTTCGGCCTGGTGGTACTGTTCACCATGCTGTCGGCCATGAGTTTCGACCCGCGCCTGATCTGGGATACCCCACCCGCCGAGGAGGCCATGGATGAAGTCGCAAGCCACTGACGAGCAGCGACCCGCAGCCGGTCGCGCCCAGGTGACCAGCCGCCGCTGGACGGTGTCGCTGGTGTGGATCGTGCCGATCATCGCGGTGCTGGTGGGCGTGTCCCTGGTGGTGCACAACTGGCTGCAGGAAGGCCCGACCATCACCATCACCTTCAAGACCGGCCAGGGCCTGACTGCCAACAAGACCCAGGTGAAATACCGCAATGTGGTCATCGGCCAGGTCACCGATGTGCAATTGAGCGACGACCAGAAGAACGTCACCGCCACGGTCAAGCTGGAGAAAACCGCCGACACCTTCACCCATGAAGACTCGGTGTTCTGGGTAGTACGGCCGCGCATCGGCGCCGGCGGTATCTCGGGCATCGACACGCTGTTGTCCGGGGACTTCATCGGCGCTGACGCCGGCCAATCGAAAGTCCGCGCGAAATCCTTCACCGGCCTGGAAGCGCCGCCCCCGATCACCTATGGCGAACCGGGCAAGCGCTTCACCCTGCACTCCCAGGACCTTGGCTCGCTGGACATCGGCTCGCCGGTGTACCTGCGCAAGATCCCGGTGGGCCAGGTGGTGTCCTACGGGCTGGACGCCGAAGGCAAAGGGGTCAACATCGATGTTTTCATCAATGCGCCGAACGATGTGTACGTCACCGAAAACACCCGGTTCTGGAACGTCAGCGGAGTGGATGTGAACGTCGGGGCCAACGGCTTCGCGGTCAAGACCGAATCGCTTTCGGCGCTGCTGCTCGGCGGGATCGCCTTCCGGGCGCCGGAATACAGCCCCAACGACACCTCCGCCACCGAGGACAAGACCTTCGAGCTGTTTGCCGACCAGCAGAGCGCCCTCGCCCCGCCCAACGGCAAGGCGCAATACCTGGCGTTGCGTTTCGACCAGGCATTGCGCGGGCTGCGGGTCAATGCACCGGTCGAGTTCCTGGGGGTGGAGATCGGCAAGGTGGTGGCCATCAATCTGGATTTCGACGAGAAACAGCGCAGTTTTCCGGTCAACGTCGGGGTGGTGATCTATCCGCAGCGCCTGGGCAAAGCGCATGAAAAGCTGCTCGAAACGCTCCATCACGATCCCGAAGACGAAGCCGCCGGCGCCCGCCTGATGGGCAGCTTCGTCGAACGCGGGTTACGTGCCCAGGCCCGCAGTGGCAGCCTGTTGACCGGGCAACTGTACATTGCCCTGGATTTCTATCCCAAGGCAGAGAAAGTCGCGTTCGACCCCACCGCCCGGCCCGTGCGCATTCCCACCGTTCCGGGCAGCCTGCAGCAAATGCAGGAACAGCTTCAAGCGGCGGTCGAACGGTTCAACAAGCTGCCCTTGGAAAGCATCGCCAGCAACCTGGACGGCAACCTGATAGAGCTGCGCAAAGGCCTGGCCCAGTTCAACAACAAGACCCTGCCCGGCGTGCAGAACACCTTGCAGGACGTGAGCAAGACCCTGCAATCGGCCAACTCGACCCTGGCCGAGGATTCGCCCCAGCGTGAACAACTGACCCAGACCCTGGACGACCTGGGCCGCATGTCACGCTCGCTGCGTGAGCTGTCCGACTACCTGAGCCGTCATCCCGAGTCGCTGCTGCGCGGCCGGCCCAAGGATGCACCGGCGCAGAACCTCACATTCCCGGTGAAAGAATGAGCACAGGAGCACGCCTCATGGGGCTGAAACTGACCCTGATTGCCGTGGCGCTGCTGCTCGGCGCCTGCCGCAGCGACCCGATCCACTACCACACCCTCAGCCCGGTCCAACCGGCGGCGGTCCAGCGCTCCGGCTATGACATCCAGATTGAACAGGTCAACGTCCCACCCCAGGTGGACCGTACCCAGATGGTCATTCGCCAGGGCAACAGTGGGCTGGCGATCCTGGAAACCGAATGGTGGGGCGCCAGCCTGGCGGATGAGTTGCACAGCAGCCTCGACGAGCAGTTGAACAACCCCGGCGCCACCAGGCTACTGCTGCGGGTCGAAGTACAACGCTTCGACTCCATCCCGGGCCGCTACGCCCGCATGGATGCACAATGGCGCCTGCGCACACTGGGCAATGATGCCCGCCCGCTCACCTGCCGCAGCAGCCTGCAGACACCGGCGGGCGGCAGCATCGATGAGCTGGTGACGGCCCATCAGCATAACCTTCGGCGATTTGTCGAACTCGTGGAACAGGCGGCGTCGCGCAAGGCCTGCCCCTGACCCGGGAAGACCACCCCCTACGTCGGCCAATGCAGCGACAACACCGGCGCGACGCGCGGGTGATGATCGATCCGCTCCAGCAAATCATGGAACTGCGGTCGGGCGTTGAGCATGGCTTCGCGGGTTTCACTCCATTTTGTGATGACGGCGGCCAGGATATCCAGCGCTCCCGGCTCGTCGCCACTGAGAAACGGCCGCGCCGGGAACTGGTCGGCAAACAGCGCCCAGTTATGATAAAGCCGCTGCTGGGTGCCTGAGACCAATTGCTGGCGGGTCGCTTCGTCCGCATCGTTCAGCCAGCGCTCGGGAAAATCGATGATGCCGATGGGCGTGTAGCAGTTGGCCGCTATATAGACCAGACCCCGGATGGCTTGCGCACGCTGGGCCGGATCGTCCGGCAGCAGTTTCGACTCGGGAAAGGACAAGCCGAGATGAATCAGGATCGCCGCGGCTTCGGTGAGCACCGAGCCGTCCGGCAACTGCAGGGTCGGGACCTGTTTATGCGGATTCAACGCCTCCAGCGCTTTCAGTGCCTCGCTGTCCTCGGTCGAATAGGCATCGACCCGGCGATAAGCCACGTCACATAGACGCAGCGCCACCTCCACCGCCGCGGAGCCGGATTGAGGGTGACCGAATAACTGATACATGAGTTCGTCCTCCTGGCTGTCGTTGTCTCACACCGGTAGAGCCCGCTCGCCCCCTGGTGTTCCATCGCACGGATGACAGGCCGGCGAGTCATCACTGCCGTCGATGTTCACCATCACCTTAATGAAGTTCTCTGGATGACTGTCCGGCGCAAGAATGGCCCCACACAAACCCACAGCATCTCCCGGAGCACACCCTCATGAAACGCCAAATCATCCTCGGCTTCGCCTTCTCTGTACTGGCTGCCAACGTATTCGCCGCCTCCTCCCAACCGGTCGTCGCCGAAGGTGGCTCCGATCGACTGATCGAACGCCGCGTCGCCGAAGGTGGTTCGGATCGCCTGCTGGAACGTCGCGTCGCCGAAGGTGGTTCGGATCGTCTGCTGGAACGCCGCGTCGCCGAAGGTGGTTCGGATCGCCTGCTGGAACGTCGCGTCGCCGAAGGTGGTTCGGATCGTCTGCTGGAACGTCGCGTCGCCGAGGGTGGTTCGGATCGTCTGCAAGAACGCCGCGTCGCCGAAGGTGGTTCGGATCGTCTGCTGGAACGTCGCGTCGCCGAGGGTGGTTCGGATCGCCTGCTGGAACGCCGCGTCGCTGAAGGTGGTTCGGATCGTCTACTGGAACGCCGCGTCGCCGAGGGTGGTTCGGATCGTCTGATCGAAAACCGCGTGTGAGTTGCGCAGCTGTAATGCCAGACCAAGTCTCGAAAGACCTGCAACCGATCCTGTGGCGAGGGAGCTTGCTCCCGCTGGGCTGCGAAGCGGCCCCCTGTTCTTCAAGCGGAACAAGCCCCTCACCACAATGATCCAGGCCAAACCCCGCGAATCGGCTAACGCCCCACCGCCCGCGCCATGCACCGCTGATAACGCTCATCCACCCGCTTGGCAAACCACGCCGTCGTCAGCTTGCGAGTGATCTTCGGACTCTTGAGCACGATCCCCGGCAACACCGCCCGCGGCAAAGGCTTGCCCTCGACGCGCTCCGCCAATTCGAACACCCGCTTGTAGAGTTTGCTGTCCTCGAACGCCAGACTGTCTCCCAACTCCAGCTGATCGCGAATGGTCGGGTTACGCATCCCCAACGACTTGCCCAACGTGCGCACCGCCAGTTCCGTGCTGCCCGGCATGATCGAGTCATGCAGGATCAGATCCCCATCCAACGCCAGGGGAATGCCTGACGCCAGGCTCACCGCATGCTGGAACGCCGCGTTACGACTGGCGTACCACCCGGCATTGAAATCGGCAAAACGAAACAACGGCTCGGTGTAGCTCACCGGATAGCCCAGCAAGTGGGCGATTCCGAAATACATGCCGCCACGACGACTGAACACTTCACGACGAATCGAGCCGTCCACCGCGTAGGGATAATGGCGGGCATTGGCCTGGGCAAACGCGATGCTGACCTGCATCGGCCCACCGGTGTGCACCGGGTTGAAACCGCCGAACAGCGTATTGCCCAGCGGCACCATCCCGATGAAATCATCAAAGATCCCGCTCAGTTCCTTCTCGCTACGCGCCGCATTGAGCCGATCACCATAGCTCTTGCCGTTGGGCGAGCGCACCTGGAGCGCCGCGCTGACCAACAGGCCGGGGACATGCACTTTCGCAGCGCGCCGGTCGATTTCTTCCCGGGCGATCTTGCCCAGCCCCGGCACTGCCGGGTCGGCCTGGAACGTGGACTCCTGTTCGGTCACTGCCAGCACCGAACAAATATTCTGCGTACTGGGGGAAATCTGCTGCGCCGCGAACGCCGCATAGATATCGGTCGCCCAACCTTCGCGATCCACCGTCTTGGCCGGCAACAGCCGCACGATCTGGCGCTTGACCTCGGCGGGCTGACGCTCAGGCTCCTGCGCCTGCCGACTGCCGCAACCAGCCAGGACCATGAACGCGGCAAGGCTGATCAGTAATTGATTGAGTTGCATGTTGTTCCATCAGATATATATCCCGGAACAACCATACGATCAAAAGCGCGCGCAGGCTATGGTCTGTCGCCGACCACTGTGGGAGCGAGCCTGCTCGCGGTGGCGGCGGCACATTCAGCAGCGAGGCAAGCTGATCCACCGCTATCGCGAGCAAGCTCGCTCCCACAAGGGAATTGCGGGGTTCATCAATCCTGCATCCACTGCCGCTATGGAATTGCGCCTGATCAGATCCCGCTCAACGCCAGGTCCATCGCGAAGTAAGTGAAGATCAGGTCCGCCCCTGCTCGCTTGATCGCGCCGAGGCTCTCGCGGACCACGCGGGCTTCGTCGATGGCGCCGGCCTGGGCGGCGAATTTGATCATCGCGTACTCGCCGCTGACCTGATAGGCCGACAGCGGCAGGTTCGAAGCCTGGCGAATGTCGCGGATGATGTCCAGGTAGGCACCGGCCGGCTTGACCATCAGCGCATCGGCGCCCTCCTGCTCGTCGAGCAACGATTCGCGCAAGGCTTCGCGGCGATTCATCGGGTTCATCTGGTAGCTCTTGCGGTCGCCTTTCAAAGCGCTGCCGCCGGCCTCGCGGAACGGACCGTAGAGCGCCGAGGCGAATTTGGTCGAATACGCCATGATGGCCGTCTGGCTGAATCCGGCTTCATCCAGGGCCTTGCGAATCGCCTGGACCTGGCCGTCCATGGCCGCCGACGGGGCAATCACATCGGCACCGGCGCGGGCTGCCGCCACGGCTTGCTTGCCAAGATTGACCAGGGTCCGGTCGTTGTCCACTTCGTGCCCATGGAGCACGCCGCAGTGACCGTGGTTGGTGTATTCACAGAAGCAGGTGTCGGACATCACGATCATCTCCGGCACCGCGTCCTTGCAGATCGCGGCCATGCGCGACACCAGACCGCGCTCATTCCAGGTATCGCTGCCGTCGCTGTCCAGATGATGGGAGACGCCAAATGTCATCACCGACCTGATGCCGGCACGGGCATAGCGCTCGATCTCGCTGGCCAGCTTCGCCTCAGGGATACGCACCACGCCAGGCATGCTCTTGATCGGCACGAAGTCATCGATTTCTTCCTCGACGAAAATCGGCAACACCAGGTCGTTCAAGGTGAACTCGGTTTCCTGGAACAGACTGCGCAAGCTTGCATTACGGCGCAGACGACGTGGGCGTGCTTCGGGGAACTGGCTGGACATGGGGCTCCTGGGCAAGTAGGCGCTAGATCGAAGGGGAGAAAGCTTATGCCCTGGCTGCCCAGGGCACAAACGCCGGCTGGTAAACAGAGTGTTACCTGCCCGGCAATAATCCCTTCACAACGTCAGCGAGCCATTGATGCAGGTCACCACCGCGCCACCAATCCAGACCTCGCCCCCCACCTGCTCGACATGGATACGCCCGGCCCGCCCCATGGTCAGGCCCTGGCTGACCACATAGGTCGAAGGCGCCAGGCCCTTGCCCAATAACCATTGCGCAAGGCCGGCGTTGAGGCTGCCGGTGGCCGGATCCTCGGGCATGCCATCACCGGCAATGAAGCCACGCACTTCAAAATGCGCGTCCTCGCCATCCACGGCCGGATCCCAAGGTGCGATGACACCCACGGCCAAGTCCCGCAGCTGATGGTAATCAGGCTGGAGGGTCAGCACTTGCTGCCGGTCCACTAGCATCAAGGCCAGCCATCCGGCGCCGTTATCGACCCATTGCGCCTCGACAATTGCCTCGGTCGACAACCCGAGCCCCTTGCGCACTCGTTCCAGCAATTCAGCGTCGACCGGACCGGACTTGAGCAGCGGCGGCGCCAGGAACGCCAGGCCATGCTCGCTACGGCGAATCCTGACCAGGCCGACGCCGCATTCCTGCACGATCTCCTGCCCTTTCGGTACGCCGCCGGCTTCGAGCCAGGCGTGGCAACTGCCCAGGGTCGGATGCCCGGCAAATGGCAATTCGGTGGACGTGGTGAAAATCCTCACGCGGTAATCCGCCTCCGGGTGCCGGGGCGCCAATAGGAAGGTGGTTTCGCTGAGGTTGGTCCAGTTGGCAAAGGCCGCCATGCGCTCGTCACTGATCCCATCAGCGCCGAGCACCACTGCCAGCGGGTTGCCCTTGAGGGGCACTTCGCTGAACACGTCCAGCTGTTTGAAATCGAATCGGCCGGCCATGGCTGCCCTCACTCCGGAATCTTCAACCCGCGCGCCACGGCCGGCCGCGCCAGGAAGCGCTCCAGCACCCGCGTCACATTGGGAAAATTCTGGATGCCCACCAGATCGCCTGCTTCATAGAAGCCGATCAGGTTGCGCACCCAGGGGAAGGTGGCGATGTCAGCGATGGTGTAGCGCTCGCCCATGATCCAGTCCCGTCCTTGCAAGCGACCGTCGAGCACCTTGAGCAGGCGCTTGCTTTCCTCGACGTACCGGTCACGCGGCCGCTTGTCCTCGTAATCCTTGCCGGCGAACTTGTTGAAGAAACCCAACTGCCCGAACATCGGCCCGATCCCGCCCATCTGGAACATCAGCCACTGGATCGTTTCATAGCGCGCCGCCGATTCCTGGGCCAGCAACTGGCCGCTCTTGTCCGCCAGATAGATCAGGATCGCCCCCGATTCGAACAACGCCAACGGTTGGTCGTCCGGCCCATGGGGGTCGAGGATCGCCGGGATCTTGTTGTTGGGGTTCAGGGACAGGAACTCAGGGGAAAGCTGATCGTTGCTGCCGAAGTCGACTTTATGCGGCTCGTACGGCAGGCCGATCTCTTCCAGCATGATCGAGACTTTCACACCGTTGGGCGTAGGCAGGGAGTAGAGCTGGATCCACTCAGGGTATTGCGCGGGCCATTTGCGGGTGATGGGGAATGGGGTCAGGTCAGCCATGATCGTGAACTCCGAGAGAGATAGGCGACCGAGGATAATCCAAATTCCCGGATTGATGGACGCGATGGATCTCATCCCGCTGTTCTTAATTTCGCAACATCCTGTCGCTAATGTTCCCCTCATCTTCGGGAAGGAGCCCGCCCAAGGATCGAACCAAAGGGTCTCGACGGACTCTGAGCAATGCCCCGAGGAATCGAAGCGGCGTATCGACAAGGAAAACACCCGAGGCCACACGCTTCGCGGTGCCAGGGTTTGTCAGCCTGAATCGAAAGAGCTGAAGAACTTATTCGATGATCAACCCACTCAATTTCGCCAAGCGTTTCAAACACCGTTCGTGGCTGGTACTGCCGACCTTGCTGGTGGTCGGTGGCTTGTTCCTGGCACTGGAATCCGGCATCAGCCGCGCCCAGCCGGCCGACGGCGTGCAGACCCTGGTGTTCCTGCGTCATGCCGAGAAGCCCGCCGGCGGCCTGGGCCAGCTCAATTGCCAGGGCCTCAACCGCGCCATCGACCTGGCGACCCTGTTGCCGGAAAAATTCGGCAAGGCCGACTACGTATTCGCGGCCAACCCTACCCGCAATGTCGAAGAAGGCGAGCTGGACAACTCCTACAGCTACATTCGCCCGCTGATGACCATCAGCCCCAGCGCCATCAAGCTCGGGCTGCCGGTGAACATCAACTACTCGGCCAACGACACCAGCGACCTGGCTGACGAGCTGCTGCACGACAAGTACCACAATTCCACGATCTATACCGCCTGGTCCCACGGCTATCTGCCGGAGCTGATCAACAAGGTGGCCGGCGAGGCCGTGGGCAGGAAACAGACCATTACCGATGACTGGGCGTCGGGCGACTACGATTCGCTGTACGTGCTGACCCTGACCTGGCACAACGGCAAGGCCAGCCTCAGCAGCCAAAGCTACAAACAGGGCCTGGACAACGGCGCGCACACCTGTCCGACCTGACCTGTCGGCGTTTCCCACACACCGGGCAGGCCACGGGTAGCCGCGCTGGGTTATGATGCGAGCACTTGTTCAACTGCCCGGAACTTCTCCATGTCCGTATACCTCGCAGCTCCCAGCCGGGGCTGGTCGTTCTGGTGGAAACCCGCCCTGTTCCTGCTGGTCGCCTGTGTCGGCCTGTACTACGTCAAATGGTCGCCTTACTACCTCAAGGCGTTCGTTGCCGCCGACAGCCACAACATCGGCAACTCGATCCTCAACGATGCCCAGACGGCGCCGCTGAGCGCTGCACTGGCCTACGCCAAGGTGTACTTCCTGGCGATCTGGAAGGCCGCGGTGCTGGCGGTGATCCTCGGCTCGCTGTTGCAGGTGTTGATTCCCCGTGACTGGTTGCTGCGCCTGTTCGGCCGGGCCGGGTTTGCCTCGACCCTGCGTGGTGGGCTGTTCGCCCTGCCGGGCATGATGTGTTCGTGTTGCGCCGCGCCAGTGGCGGCCGGGATGCGCCGGCAGAATGTGTCAGTGGGCGCGGCGCTGGCCTTCTGGATCGGCAACCCGGTGCTCAACCCTGCCACCCTGGTGTTCATGGGTTTCGTACTGGGTTGGGGCTTCACCGCCCTGCGGCTGGTGGCGGGTATCGTGCTGGTGTTCGGCGTATCGATGGTGGCCCAGCGTATCGCACGGCCCGACGCCCTGCCCGAGGCGGCGGTCGAAGCGGTCGCAGAGGCCAGCACGACGGATGCACAACCGTTCCTGATCCGCTGGGGCCGGACCCTGTGGCAGCTGTTCTGGAGCACCATCCCGGTCTACGTGCTGGCCGTGCTGGTGTTGGGCGCGGCGCGGGTCTGGCTGTTCCCCCATGTCGACGGCGCCATGGCCAACAGCCTGTTATGGCTGGTGCCGCTGGCAATTGTCGGTACGCTGTTCGTGATTCCCACCGCGGCGGAAATCCCCATTGTGCAGACCATGATGACCCTGGGCATGGGCACCGGCCCGGCCGTGGCGCTGTTGATGACCCTGCCGAGCATCAGCCTGCCCTCGCTGCTGATGCTGCGCCGGGACTTCGATGCGCGGGTGTTGGTAACCGTGGCCGTACTGACTATGGTGGTGGGGATTGTTTGCGGGTTGGTTGGGGCGGTGGTGCTTTAAAAGGCAATGAGCGGCATCGCCGCCAGCTGATCCACCGCTATCGCGAGCAGGCTCGCTCCCACAGTGACCGTGGTGTTCACCCGGCCTGCGGTCACTCCAACCTCCTGTGGGAGCGAGCCTGCTCGCGATGACGATCTCTCAAGCGACATCGCAGTCAACCGACCGCCCGCTCCCGCAAATACGCCAACACCGCGGCCTGCTCTCCAGAAAACTCGATCCGCAAGCCCTTCTTCTCTCGCTGATAGACATACATCGGGTCGTAGTATTCACGCAGCAGGCTCTCGATCCAGTCGCGATGCAAGTCCACCGCGCCATTGCGGGCCTGCTCGGCCAGGGCCGCTTCCAGAATCTCTATCAAGCGTCGATGGCGATCCCCGCCCAGGCGTTTGCGGATGTTGTCCAGGCTCGCCAGCAACCGCTCGGAAAACAGCGAGAAGCCTTCGTCTCCATGCACGGCGATGAACTCGGCGCACAGGTTGATCACGTAGTCGCGCAAGATCCGCTCGACCCGTCGTTCGAGACTGTCCTCCAGCCAGACCATCGGCACCTGCTGCATGCGCTGGTACAGGGGCAGCGGCAAGGCGCAACGGCCGATCATGCGGTTTTCATCTTCGAGCACGAATTGCCCGATACCGGCGGCGCGCTTTTTCAGCACGTCCACCGCCAGCCGGTTTTCAAAGTCGATATTGCAAGGTTGCCCGGTGGCACGCCGGCCGAAGCTTGAGCCGCGATGATTGGCGTGGCCTTCCAGGTCCAGGCTGTTATTCAATTGCGTCAGCACTTCGGTCTTGCCGGTGCCGGTCATGCCCCCCAACAACACCAGGTCACATTGCGCAGCCGCCTGTTCGAGGGTACCGAGCAGGAACGTGCGCATGGCCTTGTAGCCACCGCCGACCCTGGGGTAGTCGATGCCCGCTTCATCCTTGAGCCATTGCTGGACGATCTGCGAACGCAGGCCACCGCGAAAGCAATACAACACACCGTCAGGATGGGCCTGGGCAAACTCGGCCCAGGCCTGGATGCGTTGCGCCTTGGTCTCACCGGACACCAGTTGATGCCCCAGGACAATCGCCGCTTGCTGGCCCTGCTGCTTGTAGCAGGTGCCGACGCGTTGCCGTTCGATGTCGGTCATCAGCGGCAGATTGACCACGCCAGGAAAGGCGCCCTTGAGGAATTCGACCGGCGCGCGGGTGTCCATCATCGGTCGATCGTTGAGGAAAATATCGCGGTAATCGGTGACGTCAGTAAACATCATGACACCTCGACCGCGTGGCTCTGTCGCTCGACCAGCTCGCCAATCGGCTCCAGCGCCAGGCCCAGCTCAGCGGCGACCGCCAGAAATTGCGCTTCGCCATCGGCCGTGACGGCGATCAACAGCCCACCGCTGGTCTGCGGGTCGCACAGCACTCGCTTATGCAGCTCCTGGATCCTTCCAACCTTGCTGGCGTAACTGTCGTAGTTACGTAGCGTACCGCCCGGTATGCAACCCAGGTCCAGGTAATATTCGACACCCGGCAAGCGCGGTACCGCATCGTAGCGGATGCGCGCCGTCACCTGGCTGCCGTCGGCCATTTCCACCAGATGCCCGAGCAGACCAAAACCGGTGACATCGGTCATCGCCGTCACCCCTTCAAGTTTGCCGAAGCGGCTGCCCGGCTTGTTGAGCGTGCACATCCAGTCCCGGGCCAGGCCGACGTCGCCGGCGCGCAGCTTGCCTTTCTTTTCCGCCGTAGTGAGAACGCCGATGCCCAGGGGTTTGGTCAAGTACAGACGGCAACCCACGGTCGCCGTGTCGTTGCGTTTCATGTGGCGTTTCTGCACCAGGCCGGTGACCGCCAGGCCGAAGATCGGTTCAGGAGCGTCAATTGAATGTCCACCGGCCAAGGGAATCCCAGCCTCGTCACACACCGAGCGCCCGCCGCGAATCACTTCCCGAGCAATCTCGGGCGCCAGGACATTGACCGGCCAGCCGAGAATCGCGATGGCCATCAAGGGGTCGCCGCCCATGGCGTAGATGTCGCTGATGGCGTTGGTGGCAGCGATGCGTCCGAAATCGAATGGATCATCGACAATCGGCATGAAGAAATCGGTGGTCGACACGACCCCGCGCTCCTCGTCGATGGCGTAGACCGCGGCATCGTCGCGGGAGGCATTGCCGACCCACAGTTTCGGATCAAGGTTCTGCGCACCGCTGCCGGCCAGAATCACTTCCAGCACCTGGGGCGAAATCTTGCAGCCGCAGCCGGCACCGTGGCTGTACTGGGTCAGGCGAATCGGCTCGCTCATGGGCATACCTCTCGTAAGTGAAGATGACCGAGTCTACCAGCTACGCGCACGGCTCAGTGCCGGCCATGAAGTGTCCCGGTGCCACAATGGGGGTGCTGCGCAGCCCAGAACGGGGCGCTGCGACGTTTCGCTGAAGCCTCTCGCCACGTAAGTCGCCCATCACTTATCCGATGGAATTTTCCACCCCTGGCGCGATCACTTGAACATCCCCCGAGCGCAACCCTCCAGGAGACCGCCGATGACCTTCGCCCCAGCCACCGACAGCACTCATCTGGACTACGGTCTCGACACGCTGTTTGGTCGCGAGACTAAAAGTGTCGATTGCCAGTTTGATGTCAAACGCCTCGACGACGGTGAACCGCCATGGTTCGCGCTGCACGTTCGACCACCGCTGCCGGACGATCTGGAGAAAGCCCAGATCGTGGTATTCAGCGCCGAAGGCCGGCGCATCAGCGGGATCGTCCGGCGCACCGAGCGCCTGGCAGACGACAGCCTGCAACTGGACGTCGAGCCCGACTGAAGCTTCAGGCCTGTCGCGTGCTGCTGCGGTACATGAACACCAGCGCCAGTGCGAGACAGGCCATCGCCAGCAAGCGGCTGCCGGACAATTCAATCGCCGGATTGCCCAGCCAGCCGAAGTTGTCGATCAGCATGCCCATGGCCAACTGCCCGACGATCACCGCCACGGTCGCCACGGCGGTGCCAACCTTCGGCACGGCGCCGACCATCACGATCATGTACACCACGCCGAACAGCGCACCGCTGAGCTGCCATTTCGGCACGTCCAGCAGGCTGACCGCATGGGCCGGTTCGAAGAACACGATCAGCAATCCAGTGACCACCGTGCCGACCGTAAACGTCAGCAAACTGCTGCGCAGCACCCCGACCGTCTGACCGAGACGACCGTTGATAGCCGCTTGCACACTCAACACCGCGCCAGCGGCGACTACCACCAGCAACAATAGAAACATACTCATGATCAACCTCGGGCAATCAGGACCAGGGCCACGACAATCAGCGCCAACGCCAGCCAGCGTTCGCCGTTGACCCGCTTGTGAGTCGCGCCGAACCAGCCGAAATGATCGATCAGCACGCTTTTGCCGACCTGCCCGGACAGAATCGCGATCATGGTCATGGCAATGCCGATGTGCGGCGTGGCGAGGGTCAGCACCACCACGTAGATCGGTCCCAGGAAACCGCCGATCAGTTGCCAGCGCGGCAGTTCATTCAAGGCCGGGCCCTGCTGGCGGCCCGCGAGCAGCAACAGCAGGAACAGAATTGCCGAGCCGACGCCGAAGATACTCAAGGTGGCCCACAAGTGACCGACCTGGCCCCCGAGCGGCCCGAGCAGGCCGGCTTCTACCGACAAGCCCATACCGGCCAGGATTACCAAGGGCAGCAACAGCCAGCGCAAGGCCGTTCGGGGCCTGGATGTCGCCGCTAGCGGCGCGGCCTCGTTGGGTGAAGACGCCTGCATATTCAGAACCTCTGTGAGTCAAGGATGGCGCGCATTATCAGCTGGCGCCCCTGTGCGACAAATGGGAGCATCCCGACAACACTTTTGCGCATTACGCACAGGATGAATCCCAATGCATGGCCTTAATGAACTGGGTTTCAAGGCACTCCGGCTGTTTGTCGCCGTGCTCGACCACGGCAGTTTTTCCGAAGTGGCAAGGCGCGAAGGCTTGGCGCCATCCTCGATCTCCCGGCAGATCCAATTGATGGAGCAGGCGCTGAACCAGCAGTTGCTTTATCGCCATACCCGCGCCGTTTCCCCCACCGAGGCCGGGCGGCTGCTGGGGCATCACGCGCGGCTATTGCTGGTGCAACTGGAGGAAGCCGAACAGGCCTTGCAGGAGCAGCATAGCGAGCCGTCCGGCCTGGTACGGATCAACGCGCCGGTGGTGTTCGGCCAGCGACACCTGACACCGTGGCTGGGGCCGTTGTGCGAGCGCTACCCCAGGTTGCAACTGGACATCCAGCAGACCGACAGCTACGTCGACCCGCTGCAGGAAGGCGCCGACCTGCTGTTTCGCATCGGCCCGCTGCACGACTCCAGCATGCAGGCACGGATCGTCGCGCCGCACCGTTTCCAGATCGCCGCCAGCCCCGGATATCTGGCCCGCCATGGCGCGCCGCTCAAGCCCCAGGAACTGGCGAATCATCAGTGCCTGGCCTACAAAGGCGTGAGCGGTCAGCAGCGGTGGTTCTTCCGTCGTCCCGGCCAGGCCTGGACGCCCTACAGCGTCAAGGGCCCGATCACCGGGAATCACGCCGACACCCTGACCCAGGCCGCTGAACAAGGCCTGGGCCTGGTGATGTTTCCGTCGTGGCTGATCGGCGAGGCCGTGCGCAAAGGTACGCTGGTGCCAGTGCTGCGCGATTATGAAGCGTCCAACAGTCTTGAGCCGCAACAGATCGCCATTCTCTGGCCGGGTAGCCGACGCTTGTCGGTGAAGGTTCGTACGGTGATCGATTTCTTTCTGGAGTGTTTTGGCGAGGTGCCTTACTGGGACCGTTGAGGACGTCGCCAGCGCTGGAGTCAGGGGCGCTGCCCATGGGATGATCGCCGCCCGAGCGCAACCTTCCGGAGAGTTTCCATGTCATTGCTGAGTAAACATGCCGCCGCCCTGCTGCTGGTGGCCATCGCTGGCCTGAGCGTGATGCCCGCCCAGGCGGCCCCCGCCAAACCTTCCAGCGAAGCGCCGGCACAGAAGGTTTCGATGCTGGGTGGCAAGTTCACCTTCAACCTGCCCAAGGGTTTCACCGCGACACCGTTGCCCGCCGGGGAAGCCGCCCAGGGCACCGCCGGCGCGACAGGTACGATGTACAGCAATGCCGCCAGCCGGACGGTGGTGATCGCGGCGGAAAACGTCATCATCGGCGGGACGAGCGTGAAGGATGACGACAGCGCCTTCCTCGACGCAACCATGGCCGACTTCGCTGCCCAGCGAACCAAAGCCCTGCCGGACGCTAAAATTCTCAGCGAAAAAAGCCTGACCCAGAAGGGCACCGGCCTAGGCCTGCGTCAACTCGACACCAGCGCGACCCAGGGCGGCGGACCGACCCTGGACACCACCTTGCTGGGAGCTTCCGGCACGCGCATGGCGGTGGTGCAGATCATCTCCCGCGTCAGCGACAAGGCCGGTCATGAGGCGCTGGTGAAGCGGATTGCCGGTGGGCAGTGATTAAGCTGTGATTCTGGGAGACCGCGTCGCATCAATCGCGAGCAGGCTCGCTCCCACAGGGGTTTTGTGCAGGCCGTAGGATTACAGCCAACCGGACAAACTGTGGGAGCGAGCCTGCTCCGGGCGGTGATCCGACGAGACGTCGGCACATTCAACCGAGCCTCTAGGGGTTGAGCCGCTCCAACCACGCCCGTAGGTCCTGCACTTCCTGCGCACTGATGTTGTGACCTAGGCCCAGGTAGGCATGGAATTCCGGTTCCAGCGCCAGGGTTTTCAGGAAGGAATCGGCCTCGGTGCCGTCGTGGTAGGGAATGATCGGGTCTACCGTGCCATGACCAATGAATACCGCCAGCGCCCGTCGCGGCTCGTCAGGCGTCAGTTCGGAGCGCAGCACCGAGAGTACCCGTCCGCCCATCGCAGCGATGCCGCCCACCGCTTCGGGGTGTCGCAACGCCACTTCGTAGCTCATCATCGCGCCCTGGCTGAAACCCACCAGGTACACGTTGCCCGGATCGGTCGAGTACTTGGCCCGGGCCTTTTGGATGAAATCCAACAGCAGCTGGCCGCTGGCTTTCAGGTCGGCGCCATTGCCGTCGTAGGCACCCTCGCCCTCCTTGGCAAACCACTGGTAATGCCCTGGCTCCATGGTCTTCGGCGCACGGACCGAGAGGTAGTTGTAGTGCCGGGGCAGTTCGTCCTTGAGTGCGAAAAGGTCCTGTTCGTTACTGCCGGAACCATGCAGGAAGATCACCAGCGGCCGGTCCTTGGCCTGCTCATCGACTTGGGCCAGGTAGCTGAGCGGCAGGTCGGTGTGCAACGCGGGTTGCGCCTGCAACCCGGACGAGACCATCAGCAGCAACAGGGCGAGCGCTCTAAACATCAATCTTCCTCCATCGTTCGATAGCCACGCGGCAACCTGAGGTAGACCGCACTTATCAGTCGTTGCTCAATTTCCCGCTGCGAATCGGCTCGCGCCCGGCAACTTTGGCCTGCCAGATGCCCGGCTCGGTATAACGCCCTCGATCCACCGCGAACAACACGCCGCTGGTGCCGGCCCGCACCGTGGTAACCCGGTCGCTCAGTGGGTCGACGACTTCGAACAACGGTTCGCCCCGCTCGACCCATTCCCCGACTTCGCGCAGGAAACTCACCACACCGTGGTGCGGCGCGAACAGGTACTCAGTACCCTCGAACGGAAGGCCTTCGCAGCACTCGGCGGGCGCGGGCGCCCAGTCGCCAGCGATGAAGCCCTGTTCAGCGAGAAACCCCAGGATCGCCTCGCAGTTGGCCTGGGCCTGCTCCACTCGTGTGTCGCCCATGCTCCCCAGTTCCAGCGTGGTGGCCAGGTTGGCCAATGGGATCGCCGCCTCGGGAAAGGCCTTCGCCAGGCGCAACCAAGGGGTGGAGCAGGACTCGTCGAACGAACTGCCGCCGGAGTCCTCGCACAACAACGCCACCCCGGCCTTCAACCGCGCCGCCAGGGTCCGCCACTGTGGCCAGTGCTGCGGCAAGGCGTACAAGTGAATCGACGCCTCGAAATCGCAGTGCAGATCCAGGGTGACGTCAGCGTCGCAGGCATGCCGCAGCAACAGCCGGTGCAGCGCTTCGAGTTGCGACGGTGGTGCTGGCAGATCGTCGAGCACTTGCGCCATGGTCTGGCGGATCAAGATGATATTGGCCGCCGGGTCGTCACCCAGACGATCACCGATACGTTGCGCCACCGGCGCACTGAGTTCGACGAAGGCACGGTTGAAATTCTTGCCGCTGCCCAGTTCGAAACGGCCCATGTGGGCGGCTTGCAGATGTTGGTCCAGGCCGATGGGGTTGGCCACCGGCACCAGTTCGATCACGCCCTTGAGCAAGCCTTGGGCCTCAAGGTCGCTGAGGCGCTGCTTGAGCTCCCAGGCGGTGCGCATGCCCGGCAACTCATCGGCATGCAGGCTGGCCTGGATGTAGGCCTTGCGCGGACCATGGCCGTAACGAAACACACTGAGCCGGCGCTCGGTGCCCAGATGGCTCCATGGCAGGGTATGGTCGATGCGTTGCATGAAATCTCCAAATCACGAAGAGGAAAAACCGTCGGCGCAGGGTAAAACAATCGCCCAAGAAAAAGGCGGCCGACCGGGTCAACGGCGGGCCACCTCGGTTTTTAACGCCGCATAACCAAGTTTCAAGCTATTTCGTACATAGCCTAGCGATTAATGCCCGTATACATCGAAGGCGAAGTATTTGTCCTGGACCTTCTTGTACTCGCCATTAGCGCGGATCTCGGTGATGGCCGCGCTGAACCGATCGGCCAGCGCCTTGTCGCCCTTGCGCACCGCAATGCCCGCGCCGCCACCGAAGTATTTGGCGTCTTCATAGGTCGGGCCGACGAACGCAAAGCCTTTGCCGGCGTCGGTTTTCAGGAAACCCTCGTCCAGGTTGACCGAGTCGGCCAGCATCGCGTCGAGGCGACCGGCGACCATGTCCAGGTTGGCTTCCTGCTGGGAGCTGTAGCGCACCAGGTTGATGCCGGCCGGCACCAGTACTTCCGTGGCGAAACGGTCGTGGGTGCTGGCGCGCAGCACACCGACTTTCTTGCCCTTGAGTTCGGTCAGCGGATCCTTGACCTCAGTACCTTCCTTCATCACGAAACGCGCCGGGGTGTGGTAGTACTTGATGGTGAAATCAACGTTTTTCTTGCGGTCGTCGGTGATGGTCATGGACGACAGGATCGCATCGATTTTCTTCACTTTCAGCGCCGGGATCAGGCCGTCGAACTCCTGCTCGACCCAGATGCACTTGACCTCCATCTGCGCACAGAGCGCATCGCCGATATCGACGTCAAAGCCGGTGAGCTTGCCGTCCGGGGTCTTCATCGAGAACGGTGGGTACCCAGCCTCGATCCCGAGGCGGATCGGCTTGGCCTCTTCAGCCACAGCCGATAGGGACAGTACGGACAGTGCCAGGGCACCGAACATTGCTAGCTTCTTCATGTTTGCTCCTGAGTGCGCAGGTTTCTTATTGATGATTGTGGGCAGATTCATAGGCAGCGTTCGGTCAGCAACAACCGAAGTGGCCGGGAGTCTAGAGGGGCAGTCAGGAGGGGAATTGTGTTTATGCGACAAATAGTTATAGCGAATCACCTGCGCTCAGCGGCGCAACGCCGCAGTACCGTTGGCGTGGTGTGCCCAAAGGGTTTGATTGCCACAGAACCTCTGTGGGAGCGAGCCTTGCTCGCGATAGCGGTGGGTCAGCGTGCATCGATGTTGAATGTGCCGACGCCATCGCGAGCCAGCTCGCTCCCACAGGTTCGGCAGTGTGCCCGGATGCTGTGATTGCTACAGAACCTTTGTGGGAGCGAGCCTTGCTCGCGATAGCGGTGGGTCAGCTTGCATCGATATCGGATGTGCCAACGCCTTCGCGAGCAGGCTCGCTCCCACGAGAATGTCAGCAATCGCAGCCGATCGCCTGGTCCGTCACACGCTCCACCGAACCGGTCAGGCGAAAACCTTCGTCGAGCCAGCCCATCACGCCGCCGATCATCTCCTTGACCGGGTACCCCAACGTGGCCAGGCGCACCGCCGCTTTGTTCGCGCCATTGCAATGGGGCCCTGCGCAATACACCACGAAGAGCGTGTCCTGCGGATAGGCAGCCAGCGCTTGCGCCGTGAGCGTGCGGGTCGGCAGGTTGACCGCCCCGGGCACGTGCCCGCGCTCGTAAGCCAGTGGGCCGCGTACATCCACCAATACAAAATCGACCTGGCCGGCCTGTTGGCTGGCGTGAACGTCGGAACAATCGGTTTCAAACGCCAGACGTGCGCTGAAATGCTGCAGGGCGATTTCGGACGAGGCAGCAGGTACTTCGCGAACCGGGCTAGTCATCGTGGGTACTCCAGGGTAGATGAGGGCGTTAAGAGACTTTATCCGCCCGGTGCTTACCGCTAAAGTGGCGCACAAGACACTCTGTGGGAATTTTCCGCCAAATGCAGCCTACACCCGGTCTGGTCGCGATCCTGGCCTACGACGGTCTGTGCACCTTCGAGTTCGGCGTCGCCGTCGAGATCTTCGGCCTGGAGCGGCCTGAGTTCGATTTCCCCTGGTACGAGCATCGGATCGTCGCGGTCGACGAGGGCCCGATGCGTGCGATGGGCGGCTTCCGGGTATTGGCAGACGGCGGCATGGAACTGCTCGACAGCGCCCGGACCATCGTCGTGCCAGGCTGGCGCAGCCGCAGCGAGCCGCCGTCCGAAGCCTTGCTCGCGGCATTGCGCCGCGCCCATGCCCGCGGTGCACGACTGCTGTCGATCTGTTCGGGGGCGTTCGTGCTGGCGGCCGCCGGGCTGCTCGACGGATTGGGCGCCACCACCCACTGGCGCTACACCGAAGAATTGGCTGACAGCTTCCCCGACGTGCGGGTCGACCCCGATGTGTTGTATGTCGATTCAGGCCAGGTCATCACCTCGGCCGGGAGTGCCGCCGGCATCGATGCCTGCCTGCATCTGGTGGCTCGGGACTATGGTGTCCAGGTCGCCAACACCGTGGCGCGTCGGTTGGTGATGTCACCGCAACGTACTGGCGGTCAGGCACAGTTCATCCCCTCACCGGTCAGCCGCACGCCACGCAGCGATCTGTCGAGCGTGATGCAATGGGCCCGCGAGCGCCTGCACGAACCCCTCGGCGTGCGCGAACTGGCCAGCCAGGCAGCCATGAGCGAACGGACTTTCCTGCGGCATTTCACCCAGGCCTGCGGCCAGTCGCCCAAGGCCTGGCTGCAACACGAGCGCCTCGCCCGCGCCCGGGAATTGCTGGAAAGCACCGACAGCAACACCGAGAACATCGCCCAGTTGTGCGGCTATCGCTCGGTGGAAAGCTTTCGCGTGGCGTTTCGCAGCGTGGTGGGGTTGGCGCCGTCGGTGTATCGGGAGCGGTTTGGGCGCGGGTGAAGAAATGAAACACTTAAGCATGCGCCCCCTGTGGCGAGGGAGCTCGCTCCCGCTCGACTGCGAAGCAGGCGCAAGATTCCAGCAGGAGACTAAGTGGCATGGGGCTATGGACATTGGGGTCGCTACGCAACCCAGCGGGAGCAAGCTCCCTCGCCACAGCAAGCTCCCTCGCCACAGATGGAGTTGCCCGGCTACCGCGGCTTGCGCAGCAAATAACTGTCCATGATCCATCCATGGGTCTGGCGCGCAGCCGTGCGGGTGCGTTCGATTTCATCGGCCACGTCCCCCAGCCGGCCAGAAACGAGAATTTCCTCGGCCATGCCCACGTAGGCGCCCCAATAGATCTGCGTATCCGGATCGTTTACCTGGCGATACGCATCTTCGGCATCGAGCATCACCGCCACACTGGACGCATCGCCCACCTGCCCTGCTGCCAACCGCCGTCCGCTGGTAATGTGTACTGAGCCGCCAATGTCGTTCAACGGCACTCTGTGCCGAGCCGCGAGAGCCTGGAGGCTGGTGATGCCGGGGATGACTTCGAATTCGAAGGCGCAGCGTCCGGCGTCAAGAATGGCCTGCAAGATGCGCACGGTGCTGTCATACAACGCCGGGTCCCCCCAGACCAGGAAGCCACCACATTGCCCGTCCGCCAGCTCTTCGTCGATCAAGCGTTCGAAGGTCGCCTGCTTCGCACGGTTCAGATCTTCGACGCTGGCCGTGTAGTCCGTGTCGCCGCGTTGACGCTCGGGGCTGTCGGCTTCGACGAATCGGTAGGTGCGATCGGCGATATGGCGACGACAGAGTTCTCGTCGCAGGTCCAACAAGGTGTGCTTGGCGGGTCCCTTGTCCATGAGGAAGAACACATCCACCCGGTTCAGCGCCTTTACCGCCTGGATCGTCAGGTGGTCCGGATCGCCCGCGCCGATGCCAATGACTGACAGTTTCTTCATGACGACGCCTCCTGAATGCGCAAACGCCATACGCCGTTGAAGCGCAACTCGACGGCGGACAGTGGTTCTATGTCGATCCGGTTGAAACTCGCAGCCGGGCAACCCAAGGCCGTCACCAGCGCCGCACGAATCACAAACGGGTGGGTGACCGCCAGCACGTGCCCCGGCCAGGCTTGCAGGCTTGCCATCCATGCATCGACACGTTGGCACAAGCGTGCAACGGACTCGCCGCCATGGGGCGCTGCCTGCGGATCGTCGAGCCAAGTGTGCACGGCCTGAGGTTCAGTCCTGAGCAAATCATCGACGCACAACCCGCGCCAGCGACCGAAATCGCAATCGGCCAGGGCCTGCTCCACCTGAGGCTCGGCACCGTACAGCGCAGCCGTCTGGCGCGTGCGCAGTTCCGGCCCGCATAGCAGCCGCCCGACACCTCGATATTCGTGGCCGCTGCCCAGGCGCCCGGCCAGCCAGTCGGCATCCAGCGGTTCGTCCAGGCCGAAACGCCCCCGTTTCTGGGCGACGGTACGGGCGTGGCAGATGAGGGTCAGGCGAGTGGCTTGCACAAGGGATGCTCTGGCGAGGGAAAAAGGAAGCAACGATGCCTTTCGTGGTTGTACAACACCTTATACGAAATCAAATTACCGAGACAAAAAGGCGCAATTTCTTACACAGATATAAGCACCAGCTGACATACCCGGTCGATTCGACCGCGACCAAGTCCTACAAGGGTTTCGCACCATCTTCGAGCATCATAAACGGGAGGTAAAAACCGCTGGACATGTAGCACCAGCTACATAAATACTATTTTCAGGAGTTATGTAAGATATCCAACACCATCCAGGCAAGGAGCACGGATGCCGCCCCTCAGAGACCTGATCACCGATCCCGGCATTGACCTGACGCCGTCGGAGCGCAAGGTCGTTCGCGCCCTGCTCGATCACTATCCCCGCAACGGCCTGGGCCCGATGTCACGCCTGGCGGAGCACGCCGGGGTCAGCGACCCGACGATCGTGCGGCTGGTTAAAAAACTCGGCTTTGGCGGCTATGCCGAGTTCCAGGATGCGTTGCTGCGTGACATGGACCATCGCCTGCGCTCGCCCCGCACCCTGTTGCGACCACGGGCCAAATCGCAGCAAGGCGATACCTGGAGCCAATACCTGGCGACCAGTCACCGCAATCTGCTCGACACCCAGGCCCTGACCCAACCTGAGGATGTGCGGATCCTCGTGCAATGGCTGCTCGATGCGCGGCATCAAGTGCATTGCTTCGGCGGACGCTTCAGCAGCTTTCTCGCCCACTATCTGCTAAACCATCTGCGCTTGCTGCGCGCCGGTTGCTTTGCCCTGGAAGACAATGCCCAACTGCCCGACCGGCTGTTCGACGTGCAGCGCCAGGACGTGGTGCTGATTTTCGATTATCGGCGCTATCAGGCCCAGGCCCTGCGCGTCGCCAGCGCGGCCAAGGAGCGCCATGCGCGGGTCGTGCTGTTCAGTGACGTCTACGCCTCGCCCCTGCGGGAATTGGCCGACCTGATCATCAGCGCGCCGGTGGAGTCGGCCTCGGCCTTCGACAGCCTGGTTCCGGCCCTGGCCCAGGTCGAGGCGCTGGTCGCCTGCCTGACCCTGCAATGCCCTGACCTGGCCGAACGCCTGGAAGGAATCGACACCTTGCGCACGGTATTCAACACGCACCTGCTGGAGGAAAAATAAGGATGTTCTCGCTCCCCCATCGCTCGCCCCGGAACCTGCCGTTCACCTGTGACCACACGGCACTGCTGCTGGTGGACATGCAACGCGCCTGGCTGGACCCACGACTGGATGCCCACCTCGAGAGCCCGGACGCCGAATATTTCATCCAGCGCGCCCGCCGGCAGGTGATTCCCAACCAGCAGCGCTTGCTTGAGGCGATGCGCGGGGCACGACAGAACGTATTGCATACCCATATCGAAAGCCTGACGGCCGATGGCCGCGATCGCTCACTGGATCACAAACTGTCCGACATGCACCTGCCCAAGGGCAGCCCCGGAGCGCAGATCATCGACGAACTGACGCCGCGGGAGAACGAGATCGTCCTGCCCAAGACCTCCTCCGGCGTGTTCAACTCCACCAACATCGACTACGTACTGCGTAACCTGCAGACCCGGCACCTGATCGTCGCCGGCATCGTCACCGACCAATGCGTCGACATGGCCGTGCGCGACGCCGCCGACCGTGGCTATCTGGTGACCCTGGTAGAAGACGCCTGCGCCACCTATACCGAACAACGCCACCTGGCTTGCTTGAACGCGATCAAGGGTTACTGCTGGATCACCGACACCCGGACCGTGCTTGGTCGATTGCAGGAGATGCAGCCATGAACCGCTTCGATGCGGCATCGCCCCTGGCACCGTTACCCGTTACCACGCTGGTAAGCACCGACCTGACCGGCATCACCCGCGGTCGCTCGTTTCCCAGCGATGAATTGCCCCAGTACGTCGCGGCCGGGTGTGGCTGGGTACCGGCCAACAGCGCGCTGACGCCCCAGGACATCATCGCTTCGAGCAACCCATGGGGCGCCTATGGCGACTTGCGCCTGGTGCCGGACCTGTCCAGCCGAGTGACGGTCAACAACGGCCCGGACGCCCAGGCCCCGGCCCTGGATTACATCCATTGCGATGTGCGCGAAACCGATGGCCGGCCGTGGGCGGCCTGCCCGCGCACGCTGCTGCATGACGAAGTGGAGCGCTATCGCACCGAGCTGGGTCTGCAAGTCTTCGCCGCGTTCGAGCATGAGTTCAGCCTCAACAGCACCCCGGCCCAGCCGGATCGACCGGCCTTCAGCCTCCAGGCCCAGCGCCAGCAGGCCGGGTTCGCCGGCTGGCTGCTCAGCGCCCTGCGGGCTGGTGGCGTCGAACCGGAGATGTTTCTGCCTGAATACGGCAAACATCAATACGAAATCACTTGCCGTCCGACACTGGGGGTGGCCGCCGCCGACCGCGCGGTAAACGTGCGCGAGATCACCCGCGAGATCGCCCGGCAGATGGGCCTGGACCTTAGCTTCGCCCCCAAGACTGCGCAAGATGCAGTGTGCAACGGCGTGCATTTGCACCTGAGCCTGCAAGACCTGAGCGGTGACCCGGTGCTCCATGACGCTACCAGCGGCAACGGCTTGTCCAACCTCGGCCGGCAGTGGGCGGCCGGTGTGTTGCACTACCTGCCGGCGTTGTGCGCGCTGACCGCACCGACACCAGTGTCCTACGAACGCCTGCAACCCCATCACTGGAGTGCGTCCTACACCTGCCTGGGGCAGCGCAATCGTGAAGCGGCGCTGCGCATCTGCCCGACCGTAACCTTGGGCGGCAGACCGGTGGCGACCCAGTACAACCTGGAGTTCCGCGCCATGGACGCCACCGCCTCGCCACACCTGGCCATGGCCGCGCTGTTGATCGCCGGACGCCTGGGCATCCAGCAACGCTTGGCGCTGACTGCGATCACCGATGAAATACCCGACCAATTGGATGAAGCACAACGCCGCGCCCGTGGCATTATCGCCCTTCCGACGACCCTGGCCCAGGCACTGGACTGCCTGCGCAACAGCGGTGCGCTGCGCGAAACCCTGCCCGCCCCGCTACTCGATACCTACTTCGCCTTGAAGGCCCAGGAACTGGCCTTGACCCAGGCGCTGTCACCTGCGGAGCGTTGTGAGCACTATGCGCGAATCTATTGAATGTGCCGAAGCCGGTCTCTACACCGGCCCGGCTTACCGGTTGCTTCGGGAAGACTCGGAATGCCCGGTGCTGCTGGTGTGCGAGCATGCCAGCCGTTTCATCCCCCCGGCGCTGAACGACCTGGGCCTTGACGACACCGCCTCCCGCGAACACATTGCCTGGGACATCGGGGCCCTGGCCCTGGCCGAACGTCTGTCCGAGACCCTGGGCGCAACGCTGCTGTCGGCCAATTATTCCCGGCTGTTGATTGACCTCAACCGCCCGCTGCATGTGCCCGACAGCATTCCACCCCAGAGCGAGATCTACCAGATTCCCGGCAACCAGTCCCTGGACGCTGCCACACGCGAATACCGCCAGCGATGCCTGTTCCACCCCTTCCATGATCGCCTGCGCGGGCTGATCGACGCCCGCCTGGCCGATAAACGCCCGGTGCGAGTGGTGGGTATCCACAGCTTCACCCCGGTGTTCTACGGTCAACCGCGGGCGCTGGAAGCCGGGGTGCTGTTCGGCGAAGCCCGGGACTATGCCCAGCGTATCGTCGACGGGTTGGCGCGGCATTCGTTGCGGGTGGCAGGCAACCAGCCCTACAAGATCAACCCGCTGAGCGACATGACGGTTCCGGTGCACGGCGATGGACGCGGCCTGGATTCGGTGTTGATCGAAGTGCGCAACGACCTGCTGCGCACCCCCGAGGCGGTACGGACCTGGAGCGCCTACCTGGCGCCACTGCTGTAGCGCCGCAGCGGTACGTCTGCGGCGCCCCGCAAAGCAACCCACACAGCTGAAAAGGAAAACGGCTCATGAATATCGAGGCATTTGGCTACAAGCAGGAATTGAAGCGCAGCCTGTCGCTGACGGACCTGGTGGTGTACGGGATGATCTTCATGATCCCCATTGCCCCGTTCGGCGTGTATGGCTACGTCAACGCCGAAGCGCCGGGGATGGTGCCGCTGGCATACATCGTGGGCATGGTGGCGATGCTGTTCACCGCGCTAAGCTACGGCAGCATGGCCCAGGCGTTTCCGGTGGCAGGTTCGGTCTACTCCTACGCGCAACGAGGCTTGAACCCACACGTCGGGTTCATCGCCGGCTGGTTGATGCTGCTCGATTACCTGCTGATTCCGCCGTTGCTCTACGTCTACGCGGCCATGGCGCTGAACCATCTTTACCCGGACATTCCCAAGGTCGGCTTCATCCTGGCGTTCCTGGTCAGCGCGACCTTCGTCAACCTGCGCGGCATCACCTTCACCGCACGGATGAATATGATTTTCCTGTTGGCACAACTGATGGTGCTGGGGATCTTTCTGTTCTACGCCTGGAATGCCCTGCACGGCGGTGCCGGTAACGGTCAGTTGACGCTGGCACCGCTGTACAGCCCCGAGCACTTCAATTTCGCGCTGTTGATGCAAGGCGTGTCCATCGCCGTGCTGTCGTTCCTGGGTTTCGATGCGATCTCTACCCTCGCCGAAGAAATCAAAGACCAGCCAGGGCGCAGCGTCGGCAAGGCTGCGCTGCTGACATTGCTGGTGATGGGCGCGATCTTCGTGGTGCAGACCTGGATCGCCACCGACCTGGCGGCCGGGATGGGTTTCAAGTCCGCCGATACTGCGTTCTATGAAATCGCCGAACTGGCGGCCGGCAGTTGGCTGGCGACCCTGACCGCCGTCGCCACGGCGCTGGCCTGGGGCGTGGCGGTGGCGATCACCTCGCAGGCCGCAGTGTCGCGCCTGTTGTTCGGCATGGCCCGGGACGGCAAATTGCCGAAAGTGTTGGCCAGGGTGCATGCGAAACACAACACACCGTACTTGAGCATATACCTGGTGGCGCTGCTGTCGCTGCTGATCTGCTACCTGTTCATCGACGCAGTGGACACCCTGACCTCACTGGTCAACTTTGGCGCCCTGAGCGGTTTCATGCTGTTGCACATTACAGTGATCAATCATTACTGGCGCCGCCAACGCTCCGGCCAACTGATTCGCCACCTGGTCTGCCCACTGGTGGGCTTCGCGATCGTCGCGGCCATCCTGTACAACATGGGCGTGGATGCGCAGAAACTCGGCCTGATCTGGATAGCCGCTGGCCTGGTCTATCTGTTTGCGCTCAATAAATTCGGCAGCCGCAGCGCCCTGCCCGACCCGGCCGGCCAATGAGCTTCCCGAGCGGCCGAAGGGGCTGGCCGCTCATAACCGAAACGCGTGGACATCGACAGTGATCGTCAAGCCTGGTGCCGCACATCGGGCTCCCTGGAACAGGAGTGCATTCCATGCTGGCTTTACGTCCAGTTCAGTTAACCGACCTGCCGCAATTGCAGCAGTTGGCCCGTGACAGCCTGGTGGGCGTGACGTCGCTTCCCGACGACACCGAGCGCCTGAGGGAGAAAATCCTCGATTCGTGTGCCTCGTTCGAAGCCGATGTACAGGTGGCCGGCGGCGAGAACTATTTTTTCGTATTGCAGGACCTGGTCTCCGGGCGCCTGGCAGGCTGTTCGGAAATTCTCTCCAGCACCGGTTGCAACGAGCCGTTCTACAGCTTGCGTCATCGGCCGTTTTCCAGCGAGTCGCGGGAACTGAACATCCAGCACGGCGTTCCGGCACTCTCGTTGTGCCAGGACCTCAGCGGCCAGACACTGCTGCGCGGTTTTCATATCGACGCCCAGCGGGTGCGCACGCCGGAATCGGAACTGCTGTCCCGGGCCCGGCTCATGTTTATCGCCGCCCACCCGCGACGCTTCGCCGAATCGGTCATCACCGAAATCGTCGGCTTCAGCACCGAGGACGGCCAGTCGCCGTTCTGGGACGCCATCGGCCAGCATTTCTTCGACCTGCCTTACGTGGAGGCAGAACGGTTGTGCGGCTTGCAAAGCCGGACCTTCCTCGCCGACCTGATGCCGCAATACCCGATCTACGTGCCCATGCTGCCGCCGGCCGCCCAGGGCTGCATCGGTCGGGTGCACCCCGACGGCCAGGAGGCTTTCGACATTCTGGAACGCGAAGGTTTTGAGACCAACAGTTACGTTGATCTGTTCGACGCAGGGCCAACGCTGCATGCCCGTACCGCGAACATCCGCTCCATCAGTCAAAGTCGCCACGCCATCGCCCGGCAAAGCAACCAGATCGACGCTCGGGGCCGTTACCTGGTGAGCAACGACGGCCTCGCAAATTACCGGGCCATCGTGGCCGAGCTGGACGTCAGCGCCGACGGCCCCGTGGCATTGACGCCCGACATGCTGGAGGCCCTGGGGGTGACCGATGGAGAGCAGATCCGGGTGGTGGCTTTATGAACCCGACTCGATCCCGTGTCTTGCATCGGCGCGTCCCCTCTCACGACCAAGGAACCGCATCATGATCGTCCGCCCGGTCGCCATCACCGACCTGCCCGCACTGCTGGAGCTCGCCCGTTGCGCGGGCCCCGGCTTTACCAGTC
>NZ_JBKGGX010000022.1:0-99142 GCF_052041925.1 Pseudomonas sp. SMN5 | reverse complement strand
GGCTCTTTCAGAGTCAGCTCAATGAGTGAAGAAGCCCCCGCCTAGCGGGGGCTTTTTTATTGAGTTGACACCTATCAGGTGCGTCTATAGAATTGCGCCTCCTTTTAACGGGCGTATTGCGCCCGGTGGGAATAGCAGCCGGAGTCTGAAATCCAATGCAAAATCAGCAAATCCGTATCAGGTTGAAGGCTTTTGACCATCGCCTGATCGACCAATCCACCCAGGAAATCGTGGAAACCGCGAAACGTACTGGTGCTCAAGTGCGTGGTCCTATTCCACTGCCTACCCGTAAAGAGCGGTTCACCGTTCTGGTCTCCCCGCACGTCAACAAAGACGCGCGTGACCAGTACGAGATCCGCACTCATAAGCGCGTTCTGGACATCGTCCAGCCAACGGATAAAACCGTTGATGCACTTATGAAGCTTGATCTTGCGGCCGGTGTGGAAGTGCAGATCAGCCTCGGCTAAGACTCGGTCTTGGTCGTGTAACGCTCTGAAATGGGCGGCCATAGCGGGTGAAAGCCCCGTACACTCATGAGGTTTACAACATGACTATTGGTGTAGTCGGTCGTAAATGCGGTATGACCCGTATTTTCACCGAAGAAGGTGTCTCCATTCCGGTCACGGTCATTGAGATCGAGCCGAATCGCGTCACCCAGTTCAAAACTGAAGAAACCGATGGCTATCGTGCAGTGCAAGTCACTGTCGGCGAGCGTCGCGCTTCGCGTGTAACAGCAGCTCAAGCTGGCCACTTCGCAAAAGCGAACGTTGCCGCTGGTCGTACCGTAATGGAATTCCGTCTTGAAGAAGGCGACTACCAGGCCGGCGATCTGATCAAGGCTGAAATCTTCGCCGCTGGCCAACTGGTTGATGTAACCGGTCAGTCCAAGGGTAAAGGCTTCCAGGGTACGATCAAGCGTTGGAACTTCCGCGGGCAAGATAACACCCACGGTAACTCCGTATCCCACCGCGTTCCAGGCTCTATCGGCCAGTGCCAGACTCCTGGTCGTGTATTCAAGGGCAAGAAAATGTCCGGTCATATGGGCGCCGAGCGCGTGACCGTGCAGTCCCTCGAAGTAGTGCGCGTGGACGCTGAACGCAATCTGTTGTTGGTCAAGGGCGCTGTTCCTGGCGCTACTGGCGGCAACGTGGTTGTACGTCCAGCAGCCAAGGCTCGCGGTTAAGGGGAAGCTGACATGCAATTAAATGTAAATGACGCTCAAGCGATCGAAGTTTCCGAACTGACATTTGGCGGCGAATTCAACGAGACGCTGGTTCACCAAGCAGTCGTGGCCTACATGGCTGGCGGCCGTCAAGGTAGCAAGCAGCAAAAGACCCGTTCCGACGTTTCCGGTGGCGGCAAGCGCCCATGGCGTCAGAAAGGTACTGGCCGTGCTCGTGCCGGTACTATCCGTAGCCCAATCTGGCGTGGCGGCGGTACCACTTTCGCAGCTCGTCCACAGGATCACTCCCAGAAGCTGAACAAGAAGATGTATCGCGCGGCGATGCGTTCCATTCTTGCTGAGCTGGTGCGTACTGATCGTCTGGTCGTGGTTCAGGACTTCGCTGTTGAAGCACCGAAAACCAAAGATCTGCTGAACAAGCTGAATGGCATGGGCCTGACTGACGTCCTGATCGTGTCTGACGCTGTTGATCAGAACCTGTACCTGGCTGCTCGCAACCTGCCGCACGTCGATGTACGTGACGTACAAGGTTCCGATCCGGTCAGTCTGATCGCATACGACAAGGTGTTGATCACCGTGTCGGCCGTGAAGAAATTCGAGGAGCTGCTGGGATGAACCAGGAACGCGTATTTAAAGTTCTGCTTGGCCCGCACGTTTCCGAGAAGGCTACGGTTCTGGCAGACAAGAAAGGCCAGTTCGTTTTCAAGGTTGCTACCGACGCAACCAAGCTGGAAATCAAGAAGGCCGTCGAAAGCCTGTTCAGCGTGAAAGTAGAGCGCGTGACTACCCTGAATGTTCTGGGTAAGAGCAAGCGCACTGCTCGCGGTCTGGGCAAGCGTAATGACTGGAAGAAGGCAGTTATCTCCCTTCAGCCAGGCCAAGATCTCGATTTCAGCAGCAGTGCTGAGTAAGGAAGGGGTGCATCATGGCAATCGTTAAATGCAAACCGACTTCCCCTGGCCGCCGTTTTGTGGTCAAGGTGGTCAACCAGGAGCTGCATAAAGGCGCTCCTCACGCACCGCTGCTCGAGAAAAAATCGAAGTCTGGTGGTCGTAACAACAATGGCCGCATTACTACACGTCACGTGGGTGGTGGTCATAAGCAGCATTACCGTCTGGTCGACTTCCGTCGCAACGACAAGGATGGCATCGCTGCCACCGTCGAGCGTATCGAATACGATCCAAACCGTACTGCTCACATCGCTCTGCTGCTGTACGCAGATGGCGAGCGTCGCTACATCATCGCCCCTAAAGGCGTGAGCGCTGGCGACCAGCTGATCGCAGGTGCTCTGGCGCCGATCAAGCCGGGCAACGCTCTGCAACTGCGCAACATTCCAGTTGGTAGCACCGTACACGGCATCGAATTGAAGCCAGGTAAAGGCGCGCAAATCGCTCGTTCCGCTGGTGCTTCGGCTCAGCTGATCGCTCGTGAAGGTGTCTACGTGACCCTGCGTCTGCGTTCTGGTGAGATGCGTAAAGTCCTGGCTGAATGCCGTGCGACCCTGGGCGAAGTCTCGAACTCCGAGCACAGCCTGCGTTCGTTGGGTAAAGCTGGTGCCAAGCGCTGGCGTGGCGTTCGCCCAACCGTTCGTGGTGTTGCCATGAACCCGGTTGACCACCCACATGGTGGTGGTGAAGGTCGTACCTCTGGTGGTCGTCATCCGGTATCGCCATGGGGCTTCCCGACTAAGGGCGCGAAGACTCGTGGTAATAAGCGTACCGACAAAATGATCGTCCGTCGTCGCAAGTAAATAGAGGGATACGACAGTGCCACGTTCTCTGAAAAAAGGTCCTTTTATTGATCTTCACCTACTGAAGAAGATCGAAGTGGCGGCGGAAAAGAACGATCGCAAACCAGTTAAGACCTGGTCGCGCCGTTCGATGATCCTGCCACAAATGGTCGGTCTGACCATCGCTGTACACAACGGTCGCCAGCACGTCCCAGTTCTCGTGAACGAAGACATGGTCGGCCACAAACTGGGCGAGTTCGCCGGTACCCGCACATACCGTGGGCACGTGGCTGACAAGAAAGCCAAGCGTTAAGGGGTAAGGAAATGGAAGTAGCCGCTAAGTTGTCGGGCGCTCGAATCTCCGCCCAGAAAGCCCGCTTGGTCGCCGACCAGATCCGCGGGAAGAAGGTGGGCGAAGCGCTCAACCTGTTGGCTTTCAGCAGTAAGAAAGCCGCCGAGATCATGAAAAAAGTGCTGGAGTCGGCCGTAGCCAACGCCGAGCATAACGAAGGCGCAGACGTTGATGACCTGAAAGTCAGCACCGTTTTCGTCAACGAAGGGCGTTCGCTGAAGCGCATCATGCCACGTGCCAAAGGCCGTGCTGATCGCATCGTCAAGCGGTCTTGCCATATCACTGTCAAGGTTGCTGACAAGTAACGGAGTCGAAGAGATGGGTCAGAAAGTACATCCCATTGGCATTCGCCTGGGAATCGTCAAGGAGCACACCTCCGTCTGGTACGCAGACGGCCGGACTTATGCGGACTACTTGTTCGCTGATCTGAAGGTGCGTGAGTATCTCCAAGACAAACTAAAAAGCGCGTCCGTAAGCCGTATCGATATCCATCGTCCGGCTCAGACTGCACGCATCACCATCCACACCGCTCGTCCAGGTATCGTTATCGGGAAGAAAGGTGAAGATGTTGAGAAGCTGCGTCAGGACCTGACCAAGCAAATGGGTGTGCCTGTGCACATCAATATCGAAGAGATCCGCAAGCCGGAGCTCGACGGTATGCTGGTTGCGCAGAGCGTAGCTCAGCAGCTGGAGCGTCGCGTCATGTTCCGTCGCGCTATGAAGCGCGCTGTACAGAACGCCATGCGCATTGGTGCCAAGGGCATCAAAATCCAAGTGAGCGGTCGTCTCGGCGGTGCTGAAATCGCACGTACTGAATGGTATCGCGAAGGTCGTGTGCCACTGCACACCCTGCGTGCCGACATCGACTATGCCAACTACGAAGCTCACACCACCTACGGTGTGATCGGTGTAAAGGTTTGGATCTTCAAAGGCGAAGTAATTGGTGGTCGCCAAGAAGAACTGAAACCACAAGCACCAGCGCCTCGTAAAAAAGCTGCTAAGTAAGGGGTACGCCAAATGTTGCAACCAAAGCGTACGAAGTTCCGCAAGCAGATGACCGGTCACAACCGTGGCCTGGCACTGCGCGGTAGCAAAGTCAGCTTCGGCGAGTTCGCGCTGAAGTCTGTTGCTCGTGGTCGTCTCACCGCTCGTCAGATCGAGTCGGCACGTCGTGCCCTGACCCGTCACGTAAAACGTGGCGGCAAGATCTGGATCCGTGTATTCCCGGACAAGCCTGTCACCAAGAAGCCACTCGAAGTTCGGATGGGTAAAGGTAAGGGTAACGTGGAGTACTGGGTTGCCCAGATTCAGCCAGGCAAAGTCCTGTATGAAATCGAGGGTGTTTCTGAAGAGCTGGCGCGTGAGGCTTTCGCCCTGGCTGCTGCAAAGCTGCCGCTCGCCACCTCCTTTGTTAAACGGACGGTGATGTGATGAAAGCGAATGAACTTCGTGAAAAATCAGCACAGCAGCTGAACGAGCAACTGCTCGGCCTGCTGCGCGACCAGTTCAATCTGCGTATGCAGAAGGCAACTGGCCAGTTGGGGCAGTCTCATCTGCTCTCGCAAGTTAAGCGTGACATCGCTCGCGTGAAAACTGTGCTCAACCAGCAGGCAGGTAAGTAATCATGGCTGAAGCCGAAAAAACTGTCCGTACGCTGACTGGCCGTGTTGTCAGCGACAAGATGGACAAAACCATCACCGTTCTGATCGAGCGTCGCGTCAAGCACCCGATCTACGGTAAATACGTTAAGCGTTCGACTAAGCTGCACGCGCACGACGAAACCAATCAGTGCCATATCGGCGACAAAGTCACTATTCGTGAAACTCGTCCGATGGCCAAGACCAAGTCTTGGGCACTGGTTGATGTTCTCGAACGCGCTGTGGAAGTCTAAGGGCTAGGGGTCGGAGAAATTATATGATTCAGACTCAATCCATGCTCGATGTGGCCGATAACAGCGGCGCTCGCCGCGTTATGTGCATCAAGGTGCTGGGTGGCTCCCATCGTCGTTACGCTGGTATCGGTGACATCATCAAAGTTACCGTGAAGGAAGCAATTCCTCGCGGTAAGGTGAAAAAAGGCCAAGTGATGACTGCTGTTGTAGTCCGCACTCGCCACGGCGTTCGTCGTGCTGACGGCTCCATTATCCGCTTTGATGGCAACGCTGCTGTTCTGTTGAACAACAAGCAAGAGCCGATCGGCACCCGTATCTTTGGGCCAGTGACCCGTGAACTTCGTACCGAGAAGTTCATGAAGATCGTCTCGCTCGCCCCAGAAGTGCTGTAAGGAGATCCGACATGCAAAAGATTCGTCGTGACGACGAGATCATCGTGATCGCCGGCAAAGACAAAGGTAAGCGCGGTAAGGTGCTGAAGGTTCTTGCTGATAACCGTCTGGTTGTTGGTGGTCTGAACCTGGTCAAGCGTCATACCAAGCCTAACCCGATGTCGGGCGTACAGGGCGGTATCGTCGAGAAAGAAGCGCCACTGCACGCTTCCAACGTCGCCATCTTCAACGGCGAAACCAACAAGGCTGACCGCGTTGGTTTCAAAGTAGAAGACGGTAAGAAAATTCGTGTCTTCAAGTCGACCCAAAAAGCGGTTGATGCTTGAACACTGCTAGGTAGAAGACCATGGCACGACTAAAAGAGATTTACCGGAAGGAAATCGCACCGAAACTTAAGGAAGAACTTAAGCTTTCGAACGTGATGGAAGTTCCGCGCGTTACCAAAATCACCCTGAACATGGGTCTGGGCGAAGCGATCGGCGACAAGAAAGTCATCGAGCACGCCGTTGCCGACCTGGAAAAGATCACCGGTCAGAAAGTCGTTGTGACTTACGCTCGGAAATCCATCGCTGGCTTTAAAGTCCGTGAAGGTTGGCCGATCGGCGTCAAAGTGACCCTGCGCCGTGAGCGTATGTACGAGTTCCTGGATCGTCTGCTGTCGATCTCCCTGCCTCGGGTTCGCGACTTCCGCGGCCTGAATGCCAAGTCCTTCGATGGTCGTGGCAACTACAGCATGGGCGTAAAAGAGCAGATCATCTTCCCGGAAATCGATTACGACAAGATCGACGCTCTCCGCGGTCTGGACATTACCCTGACCACCACTGCTCGGACGGATGACGAAGGTCGCGCACTGCTGCGCGCTTTCAAATTCCCGTTCCGCAACTGATTGGAGTAGGAAAATGGCCAAGAAGAGCATGAAGAACCGTGAGCTGAAGCGTCAGCTCACCGTTGCCAAGTACGCCACCAAGCGTGCAGCGCTGAAAGCAATCATCGTCGATCTGAACGCAAGTCCAGAAGCGCGTTGGGAAGCTACCGTAGCCCTGCAGAAGCAGCCACGTGACGCAAGCGCCTCGCGCATGCGTAACCGCTGCCGCCTGACTGGTCGTCCGCACGGCGTATACCGCAAGTTCGGCCTCGGCCGTAACATGCTGCGTCAAGCTGCAATGCGTGGTGACGTTCCAGGTCTGGTCAAGGCCAGCTGGTAAGCGCTGTCAAAGCATCGGTGTTCGGGATCCCAGGATCCTGACCGCCGGTGGCCTTGAATATGAATCAAGCCCCTTATGGGGCTTGATTCATTTCTGGGGTGTGTCTAGAATACCCGGCTCGCCTGAGCCCGTGTTTTTCATGCCCGGAATTTCTCGGCGACACGCACTAGCCGAAAGGCTAATTTTTTGTGTATTAGGAGCGTCTAGCCCATGAGTATGCAGGACCCGTTAGCGGACATGCTAACTCGTATCCGTAATGCCCAGATGGCTGAAAAGTCCGTCGTAAGCATGCCATCTTCTACTTTGAAGGTTGCTGTTGCCAAAGTCCTGAAGGACGAAGGTTACATTGCGGGTTATCAGATCAGCAGCGAAATCAAGCCTCTGCTGTCCATCGAGCTGAAGTACTTCGAAGGCCGTCCGGTCATCGAGGAAGTGAAGCGCGTTAGCCGTCCAGGCCTGCGTCAGTACAAGTCCGTCGAAGATCTGCCGAAAGTTCGTGGCGGTCTTGGTGTGTCTATCGTCTCCACCAACAAAGGTGTGATGACTGATCGTGCTGCGCGCGCTGCCGGTGTCGGCGGCGAAGTACTTTGCACTGTGTTCTAAGGGGGGATAAGCATGTCACGCGTCGCTAAGAACCCCGTTAAGCTGCCAGCCGGTGTCGAAGTCAAATTCGCAGGCCAACAGCTTTCGGTGAAGGGTGCCAAGGGCACTCTGCAACTGAACATCCATTCGTCCGTCGAGATCGTTGAAGAAGCCGGTGAGCTGCGTTTCGCTGCTCGCAATGGCGATCAACAGACTCGCGCAATGGCTGGTACCACTCGTGCGTTGGTAAACAACATGGTCCAAGGCGTAAGCCAAGGCTTCGAGCGCAAGCTCCAGCTGGTCGGTGTTGGTTATAAAGCGCAAGCAAAGGGCACAGTGCTGAACCTGGCTCTTGGCTTCTCGCATCCAGTGGATTACGAACTGCCGGAAGGCATTACCGCTGAGACTCCTAGCCAGACCGATATCCTGATCAAGGGCATCGACAAGCAGCTGGTAGGTCAAGTGGCCGCCGAGATCCGCGACTTCCGTCCACCAGAGCCGTACAAAGGCAAAGGTGTGCGCTACGCGGACGAAGTCGTCCGTCGTAAAGAAGCCAAGAAGAAGTAGGGCATAGCAAATGACCGACAAAAAAGTTACTCGACTGCGTCGCGCTCGCAAAGCACGCCTGAAAATGCACGAACTCGAAGTCGTGCGTCTCTGCGTGTTCCGCTCGTCGCAGCACATCTACGCCCAGGTCATTTCGGCCGACGGCAACAAAGTCCTGGCAAGTGCCTCGACTTTGGATAAAGAACTGCGTGATGGCGCCACTGGCAACATCGACGCGGCCACTAAGGTTGGCCAGCTGGTCGCTACGCGTGCTAAAGCCGCTGGCGTCTCGCAGGTGGCTTTCGACCGCTCTGGCTTCAAGTACCACGGCCGCGTCAAGGCGCTGGCTGATGCTGCTCGTGAAGCTGGGCTGGAGTTCTAAGTTATGTCAAATAACGACCAAAAGCGCGACGAAGGCTACATCGAGAAGCTGGTTCAAGTTAACCGCGTAGCCAAAACCGTTAAAGGCGGCCGTATCTTCACTTTCACCGCGTTGACCGTGGTGGGTGATGGTAAGGGCCGTGTTGGCTTCGGCCGTGGCAAGTCGCGTGAAGTGCCTGCTGCGATCCAGAAGGCAATGGAAGCTGCTCGCCGCAACATGATCCAGGTTGATCTGAACGGCACCACTCTGCAGTACGCAATGAAGTCTGCCCATGGCGCTTCGAAGGTGTACATGCAGCCTGCTTCTGAAGGTACCGGTATCATCGCTGGCGGCGCTATGCGTGCTGTCCTCGAAGTTGCTGGCGTTCAGAACGTTCTGGCCAAGTGCTACGGCTCGACTAACCCGGTAAACGTGGTTCACGCCACTTTCAAGGGTTTGAAGGCAATGCAGTCTCCTGAATCCATTGCCGCCAAGCGTGGCAAAAGCGTCAAGGAGATCTTCTGATCATGGCTACCGTAAAAGTTACGCTGATCAAAAGCATGACCGGCCGCATTCCTAACCACAAACTGTGCGTTAAGGGTCTGGGTCTGCGTCGCATCGGTCACACTGTAGAAGTCCTGGATACTCCCGAGAATCGCGGGATGATCAACAAGGCTTACTACATGCTGCGTGTCGAGGGTTAATCGATGAAACTCAATGATCTGAGTCCAGCGCCGGGTTCCCGTCGCGAAAAGCATCGTCCGGGCCGTGGTATCGGTAGTGGTTTGGGCAAGACCGGTGGCCGTGGCCACAAAGGTCAGACCTCCCGCTCCGGTGGCACCATTGCTCCAGGCTTTGAAGGCGGTCAACAGCCGCTGCATCGTCGCCTGCCGAAGTTCGGTTTCGTCTCCCTGAAAGCCATGGACCGCGCAGAAGTGCGTCTGTCCGAGCTGGCCAAAGTGGACGGCGACATCGTCACCGTGCAGTCCCTGAAGGATGCCAACGTGATCAACCAGAACGTTCAGCGTGTGAAAATCATGCTGTCGGGCGAAGTTGCTCGTGCTGTCACCATCGGAAAGGGAATCGGCGCCACCAAAGGTGCGCGTGCGGCTATCGAAGCAGCTGGCGGCAAGTTCGAGGAATAAATGGCTAAGCAAGGTGCTCTCTCTGCGCTCGGCAAAGGCGGTATGTCTGAACTCTGGGCTCGTCTGCGTTTTCTGTTCCTGGCGATTATCGTCTACCGAATAGGCGCACACATCCCGGTTCCAGGTATCAACCCGGACCGACTCGCGGACCTGTTTCGACAGAATGAGGGGACCATTCTTAGCTTGTTCAACATGTTTTCCGGCGGCGCGCTGGAGCGGATGAGCATCTTTGCACTGGGGATCATGCCGTACATCTCGGCATCGATCATCATGCAACTGATGAGCGCCGTCAGCCCGCAGCTGGAGCAGTTGAAGAAGGAAGGTGAAGCTGGCCGTCGCAAGATCAGCCAGTACACCCGCTACGGCACTGTCGTCCTCGCACTCGTTCAAGCCATTGGCATGTCCATTGGCCTGGCGGGGCAGGGCGTTTCGTTCACTGCTGACTTCAGCTTTCATTTCGTTGCGGTAACCACCTTTGTGGCGGGCGCGATGTTCATGATGTGGCTGGGTGAGCAGATTACTGAGCGTGGTGTTGGCAACGGTATCTCGATGTTGATCTTCGCAGGTATCGTCGCCGGTCTTCCGAGAGCGATCGGGCAGTCTTTCGAGTCTGCGCGTCAGGGTGATATCAATATCTTCGCCTTGGTTGCCATCGGTCTGCTGGCAGTAGCGATTATCGGTTTCGTGGTGTTCATCGAGCGTGGTCAGCGTCGTATTGCTGTTCACTACGCCAAGCGTCAGCAGGGCCGCAAGGTGTTTGCTGCGCAGACCAGCCACTTGCCGTTGAAGGTGAACATGGCCGGTGTTATTCCGGCCATTTTCGCGAGCAGCATCCTGCTGTTCCCGGCTTCGTTGGGTGCCTGGTTCGGCCAGTCTGAAGGTATGGGCTGGTTGCAGGACATCTCGCAGTCGATCGCTCCTGGTCAGCCTTTGAATATTCTGCTGTTTAGTGCAGGGATTATTTTCTTCTGCTTCTTCTATACGGCGTTGATGTTCAATCCGAAAGACGTAGCGGAAAACCTGAAGAAGTCCGGTGCCTTTATTCCGGGCATCCGTCCAGGTGAGCAGTCGGCACGCTATATTGATGGCGTTCTGACTCGCTTGACCATGTTCGGTGCTCTTTACATGACGGCCGTCTGCCTGTTGCCCCAGTTCCTGGTGGTTGCGGCAAACGTACCGTTCTACCTTGGCGGGACCTCGTTGCTGATCGTGGTCGTGGTTGTGATGGACTTCATGTCCCAAGTACAATCGCACCTCGTTTCGCACCAGTACGAATCCCTGATGAAGAAAGCCAACCTGAAGGGCTACGGCAGCGGCATGTTGCGCTGAGTAGCGTCCATAAGGTTCGAGGAGTTGGTGATGAAAGTTCGTGCATCGGTGAAAAAGCTGTGCCGTAACTGCAAGATTATTCGCCGCGAAGGTGTTGTTCGGGTAATTTGCAGCGCGGAACCGCGTCACAAACAGCGCCAAGGCTGAGTGTGATTGTGCTTTAAGCCCGGCAGCTAGTGTGCTGCCGGGTTGATTATTTGTTATTACAGCGATATTATCTCGCGCCCTATTTCTTGGCTTCCGGGGCGTAGGTAGCTGTCAATTGGAGTCCCACTGAATGGCCCGTATTGCAGGCGTCAACATTCCAGATAACAAGCATACTGTTATCTCGCTGACCTACATCTATGGTGTTGGTCGCACTACTGCACAGAAAATTTGTGCAGTGGCTGGGGTCAACCCAGCGGCAAAGATCAAGGATCTGAGCGACGAGCAAATTGAACAGCTGCGTGGCGAAGTGGCGAAGTTCACCACTGAAGGTGACCTGCGTCGCGAAATCAACATGAAAATCAAGCGCTTGATGGACCTCGGTTGCTATCGCGGTCTGCGTCATCGTCGTGGTCTGCCAGTACGCGGTCAGCGTACCAAGACCAACGCGCGTACCCGTAAAGGTCCGCGTAAGCCGATCCGCAAGTAATCGCCCCAGCGAATCGACAGGAATTAAATCATGGCAAAACCTGCTGCTCGTCCTCGTAAAAAAGTTAAAAAGACAGTGGTTGATGGCATCGCCCACATCCATGCTTCTTTTAACAACACCATCGTGACCATTACCGACCGTCAAGGTAACGCTCTTTCCTGGGCTACCTCCGGTGGTTCGGGTTTCCGCGGTTCCCGCAAGTCCACCCCGTTCGCTGCTCAAGTAGCTGCTGAGCGTGCTGGTCAAGCTGCGCTGGAATACGGCCTGAAAAACCTCGACGTCAACGTCAAGGGTCCAGGTCCAGGTCGTGAATCCGCAGTCCGCGCTTTGAACGGCTGTGGCTACAAGATCGCCAGCATCACCGACGTGACGCCAATCCCGCACAACGGGTGCCGTCCGCCGAAGAAGCGCCGCGTGTAATCCAGGAGATTGTAAAGAATGGCTCGTTACATTGGTCCAAAATGCAAACTCGCTCGTCGCGAAGGCACCGATCTCTTTCTGAAGAGCGGCGTGCGCGCGATCGAATCGAAGTGCAACATTGAAGCAGCACCTGGTATCCACGGCCAGCGCCGCGGTCGCCAGTCCGATTACGGCACCCAACTGCGTGAAAAGCAGAAGGTCCGTCGTATCTACGGCGTTCTCGAGCGTCAATTCAGCGGCTACTACAAAGAAGCAGCTGGCAAGAAAGGCGCAACCGGCGAAAACCTGTTGCAACTGCTCGAATGCCGTCTGGACAACGTCGTATACCGTATGGGTTTCGGCTCCACTCGTGCCGAATCCCGTCAGCTGGTATCGCACAAGTCGATCAGCGTTAACGGCCAGACCGTAAACGTTCCGTCCTACCAGGTTCGTGCTGGTGACGTGGTGGCTGTTCGCGAGAAAGCAAAGAACCAACTTCGCATTGTCCAAGCTCTCGATCTGTGTGCCCAACGTGGCCGCGTAGAATGGGTAGAAGTAGACACTGAGAAGAAGTCGGGCGTTTTCAAGAACGTTCCTGCTCGCAGTGATCTGTCCGCCGACATCAACGAAAGCCTGATTGTCGAGCTCTACTCCAAGTAAGGGCTAGAAAATAGGTGCATCCATGCAGATTTCGGTAAATGAGTTCCTGACACCCCGCCATATTGATGTGCAGGTTGTCAGTCCAACCCGCGCCAAGATCACGCTCGAGCCTCTCGAGCGCGGTTTCGGCCACACCCTGGGCAACGCGCTGCGCCGCATCCTGTTGTCCTCAATGCCCGGCTGTGCAGTAGTCGAGGCCGAGATTGACGGTGTGCTCCACGAGTACAGCGCCATCGAAGGTGTACAGGAAGACGTAATTGAAATCCTGTTGAACCTTAAAGGTCTGGCTATCAAGCTGCACGGTCGTGACGAAGTTACGCTGACCTTGTCGAAGAAGGGTTCGGGGGTGGTTACCGCTGCCGATATTCAGCTGGATCATGATGTCGAGATCGTTAACCCCGATCACGTAATCGCTAACCTGGCGTCTAACGGCGCCCTGAACATGAAGCTCACCGTAGCTCGTGGTCGTGGTTATGAACCGGCAGACTCGCGTCAGAGCGATGAAGACGAAAGCCGCAGCATCGGTCGCTTGCAGCTCGACTCTTCGTTCAGCCCGGTTCGCCGTATCGCATACGTGGTGGAAAACGCCCGTGTCGAACAGCGTACCAACCTGGACAAGCTGGTTATTGATCTGGAAACCAACGGCACCCTGGATCCTGAAGAGGCTATCCGTCGCGCTGCAACCATCCTGCAACAGCAGTTGGCTGCGTTCGTCGACCTCAAAGGTGACAGTGAGCCAGTGGTTGTCGAGCAGGAAGACGAGATCGATCCGATCCTGCTTCGCCCGGTTGACGATCTGGAACTGACTGTACGTTCGGCCAACTGCCTTAAGGCGGAAAACATCTACTACATCGGCGACCTGATTCAGCGTACCGAAGTAGAGCTGTTGAAGACTCCGAACCTGGGTAAGAAATCCTTGACTGAAATCAAGGACGTTCTGGCCTCCCGCGGTCTGTCCCTCGGCATGCGCCTCGACAACTGGCCGCCTGCAAGTCTTAAGAAGGACGACAAGGCGACTGCCTGATCGTCGTAATCACCGAACGTTGTGTTTGGTAAGGAATGAACCATGCGTCATCGTAAAAGTGGTCGTCACCTGAGCCGCACCAGCTCGCACCGCAAGGCCATGTTCCAGAACATGGCGGTGTCGCTGTTCGAGCACGAGCTGATCAAAACTACACTGCCGAAAGCCAAAGAACTGCGCCGCGTTGCCGAGCCGCTGATCACTCTGGCCAAGACAGATAGCCTGGCTAACCGCCGTCTGGCTTTCGACCGTACTCGTTCGAAAGCTATCGTTGGTAAGCTCTTCAACGACCTGGGCAAGCGTTACGCTACCCGTGAGGGTGGCTACCTGCGCATCCTCAAGTGCGGTTTCCGCGCTGGCGACAACGCGCCTATGGCGTACGTCGAGTTGGTTGATCGCTCTACCAGCGGTGAAGCTGTATCCGCTGAGTAAGTCGGCAACATACAAAGAACCGGGCCTAGTGCCCGGTTTTTTGTGCCTGAAAGAAAAGCGGTTGTGCCGTTTCGCCTGGCTTCGCTATTGGCAAGTCTTCGTCCTTAGATAATAGCTATCGATGTCCATGATTTAATGAATTTGGAGACTGTCACTAACATGATCAATACTCCTTTCCAGCCGATTAGCCGGCAGTTCGAAGACCCGACCAGGAAGATTGATCATGAGCCAGATCAAAACGCTTACGACCGCCAGCGGCGCTCCAGTCGCCGATAACCAGAATTCTCGCTCCGCCGGCCCACGTGGTCCGTTGCTGCTCGACGATTTCCATCTGATCGAGAAGCTTGCCCACTTCAACCGTGAGAATATCCCCGAGCGTCGTGTGCACGCCAAAGGGTCGGGCGCCTACGGTACATTCACCGTGACCCGTGACATTACTCAATACACCAGTGCCAAGCTGTTCGAGTCGGTAGGTAAGCAGACCCCAACCTTCCTGCGGTTTTCTACTGTGGGCGGTGAGCGTGGTTCTGCCGATACCGAGCGCGATCCGCGCGGTTTCGCCTTGAAGTTCTACACCGAGGAAGGCAACTGGGACATCGTCGGCAACAACACGCCGGTATTCTTCATCCGCGATCCACTGAAATTCCCGGATTTCATCCACACTCAGAAGCGTCTGCCGCAAAGCAACTTGAAAAGTGCCCAGGCAATGTGGGATTTCTGGTCGCACTCGCCTGAGGCGCTGCACCAGGTCACCATCCTGTTCTCGGACCGCGGCATTCCCGACGGTTACCGTCACATGCACGGCTTTGGTAGTCACACGTACAGCCTGATCAACGCACAAGGCGAGCGTCATTGGGTGAAGTGGCACTACAAGACCAGGCAAGGGATCAGGAACCTTGCCCCGGCTGAAGCGGCACGTTTGGCGGGTACCGATCCGGATTACGCCCAGCGTGACCTGTTCAATGCCATCGAGCGCGGTGACTTCCCGAAATGGAGCGTCTGCATACAGATCATGACCGAGGCCCAGGCGGCGGCTCATTACGAGAATCCGTTCGATGTGACCAAGACCTGGTCGCAGAAAGAGTTTCCGTTGATCGAAGTCGGTGAGTTGGAGCTCAACCGCAACCCGCTGAACTACTTTGCTGAAGTCGAGCAGGCTGCGTTTGGCCCGAGCAACATGGTGCCAGGCGTGGGTCTCTCGCCGGACCGCATGCTGCAAGGTCGGGTATTCGCTTACGCCGATGCGCATCGCTACCGTGTGGGCACCAATCACCAGCAACTGCCGGTCAATGCTCCGCGCAGCCCAGTGAATACCTACCAACGTGATGGTGCCATGGCGTTTGGCAGCAATGGCGGAGCGGCGCCCAACTACGAGCCTAACAGCTACGTGGAAGCGCCAAAGCAAGCCCCGCGCTATGCGGAGCCAGCCTTGGCCCTCAATGGGGCGGCGGATCGTTATGATCACCGCGAAGACACCGACTATTACAGTCATGCCGGTGCGCTGTTCCGCTTGATGAACGACGAGCAGAAGGCTCTTCTGATCAGCAACATTGCCGGTGCATTGAGTGGTGTTTCGGCAGATGTCGTCGATCGTCAGCTGCAACACTTCTACAGGGCGGATGTCGCTTATGGAGAAGGTATTGCCAAAGCGTTGGGCGTACAGCTTAACTAAGTCTAAACGAGAAGCAGAACCGCCCTCATTAGGGCGGTTTTTGCGTTATTTCGCCTGTGTTTCTCGGATTTTCTTCACTTTTATTGCGATGGAACAGTGACCTCGCGGTCAGCTTGGTTCAAACTAGAGTCTTTCAAAGCTTGTGGAGATGTAGGGCGATGCAAGGTCACCCAGACGTAATCGATTACCTCAACACGTTGCTGACCGGCGAACTGGCAGCCCGTGATCAATATTTCATCCATTCGCGGATGTACGAGGATTGGGGTTTTACCGAGCTCTACGAACGCATCAACCATGAGATGGAAGAAGAGGCTCAGCACGCTGACGCGCTGATGCGCAGGATCCTGATGCTCGAAGGCACACCGCGCATGCGTCCGGATGACCTGGACATCGGCACCACGGTGCCCGACATGCTCGCCGCCGACCTGCGCCTGGAATACAAAGTCCGTGCGGCGCTGTGCAAAGGCATCGAGCTTTGCGAGCAGCACAATGATTACGTGACTCGCGAGATCCTGCGTGTGCAGCTCAATGACACTGAGGAAGACCATACCTACTGGCTTGAGAAGCAGTTGGGTCTGATCAAGTTGATCGGGTTGGAGAATTACCTGCAATCGCAGTATTGATCGCCCGTTCGTAGGAGCGAGCTTGCTCGCGATAGCGTTTCTACAGCCACAGAGATGCAAGCTGACACACCGCCATCGCGAGCAGGCTCGCTCCCACAGGAAAATAGAAAGCCCCTGGCATCGAGAGATGGCAGGGGCTTTTTCGTGATTGGTATCGATCAGTCTCGATCACGCTCCAGCAACGGCTTGAGGTAGTAGCCGGTGTGGGACTGCTTCATCTCGGCCACCTGCTCCGGTGTACCTACGGCGATGATCTGGCCGCCCTTGGAGCCGCCTTCCGGGCCAAGGTCCACCAGCCAATCGGCGGTCTTGATCACGTCCAGGTTGTGCTCGATCACCACCACGGTGTTGCCGTGGTCGCGCAGGCGATGCAGCACATCGAGCAGTTGCTGGATGTCGGCGAAGTGCAGGCCGGTGGTCGGCTCGTCGAGGATGTACAGGGTCTTGCCGGTATCACGCTTGGATAACTCGCGGGACAGCTTGACCCGCTGGGCTTCACCACCGGACAAGGTTGTTGCCGACTGACCGAGCTTGATATACGACAGGCCCACATCCATCAATGTCTGGAGCTTGCGCGCCAAGGCCGGCACTGCATCAAAGAATGCACGAGCTTCTTCGATGGTCATCTCGAGGGTTTCGTGGATGTTCTTGCCCTTGTACTTGATCTCCAGCGTCTCGCGGTTGTAACGCTTGCTCTTGCAGACATCGCACGGCACATAGATGTCGGGCAGGAAGTGCATTTCCACCTTGATCAGACCATCGCCCTGGCAAGCTTCGCAGCGCCCGCCCTTGACGTTGAAGGAGAACCGGCCCGGGCCGTAGCCGCGGGAGCGGGACTCCGGCACGCCGGCGAACAGTTCGCGGATCGGCGTGAACAGCCCGGTGTAGGTTGCCGGATTGGAGCGCGGTGTCCGTCCGATCGGGCTCTGGTCGATGTCGACGACCTTGTCCAGATGCTCCAGGCCCTTGATGCTGTCGTGGGCGGCGGCTTCCAGGGTCGTGGCGCCGTTCAGCGCCGTGGCGCTGAGAGGGAACAGGGTGTTGTTGATCAACGTCGACTTGCCTGAACCGGACACGCCTGTGACACAGGTCAGCAGGCCGATGGGGATTTCCAGGTCGACGTTGCGCAAGTTGTTGCCGCGGGCACCCTTGAGGGTCAACGACAGCTTCTTGTTACGCGGTGTGCGCTTGGCCGGGACCTTGATCTTCACCCGGCCCGACAGGTATTTGCCGGTCAGGGAGTCCGGGTGCGCCATGACTTCGGCAGCGGTGCCCTGGGCGACGATGTGCCCGCCGTGCACGCCTGCGCCGGGACCGATGTCCACCACGTAGTCGGCCAGGCGGATCGCATCTTCGTCGTGCTCGACCACGATCACCGTGTTGCCGATGTCCCGCAGGTGTTTCAAGGTCCCGAGCAACCGGTCGTTGTCACGCTGATGCAAGCCGATGGACGGCTCATCGAGGATGTACATGACCCCCACCAGGCCGGCGCCGATCTGGCTGGCCAGTCGGATACGCTGGGCTTCGCCGCCGGACAGGGTGTCCGCGCTGCGATCCAGGGTCAGGTAGTCCAGGCCCACGTTCACCAGGAATTGCAGGCGTTCACAGATTTCCTTGAGGATCTTGTCGGCAATTTCCCCCCGGCGCCCGGTCAGCTTCAGGCCGTCGAAATACTCGGTGGCGTCGCCGATCGGCAGGCTGGTCACCGCCGGCAGGGTCTTTTCACCGACCCATACGTGCCGTGCTTCGCGGCGCAGGCGGGTGCCGCGGCAATCCGGGCACGGCTGGGTGCTGAGGAACTTGGCCAGTTCTTCGCGCACGCTGGCCGATTCGGTCTCGCGATAGCGGCGCTCCAGGTTCGGCACGATGCCTTCGAACGGGTGGGAGCGCTTGACGATATCGCCGCGGTCGTTGAGGTACTTGAAGTCGACACTCTGCGAACCACTGCCGTGCAGGATGTATTTCTGCTGGTCGGCAGGCAACTCGTTGAACGGCTTGTCCAGGCTGAACTTGTAATGGGCCGCCAGCGACCCGAGCATCTGGAAGTAATAGACGTTGCGCCGGTCCCAGCCACGAATCGCGCCTTCGGCCAGGGTCAGCTCGCCGTTGACCAGGCGCTTGGTGTCGAAAAACTGCTTCACTCCCAGGCCATCGCAGGTCGGGCAGGCGCCGGCCGGGTTGTTGAAGGAAAACAGCTTGGGTTCCAGTTCGCTGATGGCGTGGCCGCAGATCGGGCAGGCGAAGCGTGCCGAGAAGATGATCTCCTCGCCCGGCTCATCGTCCATCGGCGCCACCAGGGCGATGCCATCGGCCAGTTTCAACGCGGTCTCGAAGGACTCGGCCAGGCGTTGTTGCAGGTCGGCGCGGACCTTGAAGCGGTCGACCACCACATCGATCGAATGCTTCTTCTGTTTATCCAGCTTCGGCAGTTCGTCCAGCTCGCAGAGCTTGCCGTTGACCCGGGCCCGTACGAAACCCTGGGCGCGCAGCTCTTCGAAGACCAACAGGTGTTCACCCTTGCGTTCGCGGACCACGGGCGCCAACAGCATCAACTTGCTGCCTTCGGGCAAGGCCAGCACCAGGTCGACCATCTGGCTGACGGTCTGGGCCTCAAGCGGAATGTCGTGGTCGGGGCAGCGCGGGATACCGACTCGTGCGTACAGCAGGCGCAGGTAGTCGTAGATCTCGGTGATGGTGCCGACGGTCGACCGCGGGTTATGGGAGGTCGACTTCTGTTCGATGGAGATCGCCGGCGACAGGCCTTCGATGGTGTCGACGTCGGGTTTTTCCATCATCGACAGGAACTGCCGGGCGTAGGCCGACAGCGACTCGACATAGCGTCGCTGGCCTTCGGCATACAGCGTGTCGAAAGCCAGCGATGACTTGCCGGATCCGGACAGGCCGGTGATGACGATCAGCTTGTCCCGGGGCAGGGTCAGGTCGATGTTCTTCAGGTTGTGGGTACGGGCCCCACGAATCAGGATCTTGTCCAAAGTGGCCTCGCTCGGCGGGCGTCGAAAACGTAGGAGTATACGGGTAAATACTGGATGGATACACACTATTGAAAGTGAGTTTTGCGCCATACATGAAGACTGCGCGGCAAACGGTCGCCATATACCCCCTCAATCGATGGGACTGGTAGAATCGCCGCCGGTTCACATGAGGTTTTTCCATGCACGATCCCCACAGCGAACGCATGAGCAGCGGCGAGACCCGCGCGGCAAGCGGTCTGGCCCTGGTGTTCGCCTTCCGTATGCTGGGCATGTTCATGGTGTTGCCGGTATTGGCCACCTATGGCATGGACCTGGCGGGCGCAACCCCGGCCCTCATCGGCTTGGCGATTGGCGCCTACGGCCTGACCCAGGCGATTTTCCAGATCCCGTTCGGGATCATTTCCGACCGCATCGGCCGCCGTCCGGTCATCTATCTGGGGCTGGTCGTCTTCGCCCTCGGCAGTGTGCTGGCGGCCAACGCCGACTCGATCTGGGGCGTGATTGCCGGACGCATTCTGCAAGGCGCCGGGGCTATTTCCGCAGCGGTGATGGCGCTTCTGTCAGACCTGACCCGAGAACAGCATCGGACCAAAGCCATGGCGATGATCGGCATGACGATCGGTCTGTCGTTCGCGGTCGCCATGGTCGTAGGACCGCTGCTGACGCGCGCCTTTGGCCTGTCCGGCTTGTTCCTCGCGACCGGGGCCATGGCACTGGTGGGGATTCTGATCGTTGCGTTCATGGTGCCGCGCTCCACCGGGCCGTTGCAGCACCGCGAGTCGGGCGTGGCCCGCCAGGCGCTGATCCCGACTCTCAAACATCCGGACCTGCTGCGCCTGGATCTGGGGATTTTCGTGCTCCACGCCATGCTCATGTCCAGCTTCGTCGCCTTGCCGCTGGCGCTGGTCGAGAAGGCCGGGCTGCCCAAGGAGCAGCACTGGTGGGTGTACCTGACGGCCTTGTTGATTTCGTTCTTCGCCATGATCCCGTTCATCATCTATGGCGAGAAGCGACGCAAAATGAAACGAGTTTTACTCGGCGCGGTCGTGACGCTGATGCTCACTGAGCTATTCTTCTGGCAGTTCGGCGACAGCCTGCGGGCCCTGGTGATCGGCACTGTGGTGTTCTTTACCGCATTCAATCTGCTGGAGGCTTCACTGCCGTCGTTGATCAGCAAGGTTTCACCGGCGGGCGGCAAGGGCACGGCGATGGGGGTCTACTCCACCAGCCAGTTCCTGGGTTCGGCGTTGGGCGGGATCCTCGGCGGCTGGTTGTTCCAGCATGGCGGTCTGTCGGTTGTGTTCCTGGGATGCGCCGCGCTGGCTGCACTTTGGCTGCTTTTTGCTGTTACCATGCGCGAACCTCCGTATGTGACGAGCCTGCGCTTGCCGTTGTCGCCCGAAGCCATCCGCGAAGCAGGCCTGACCGAGCGCCTCAAGGCCGTCGTTGGAGTAACCGATGCAGTGGTGGTCGCCGACGAAGCGGCCGTTTATATCAAACTGGACACCGAATTATTGGATCGTGCGACGCTCGAGCGCCTGGTGAACAACCCGGCCCCGACTGCGTGCGAAGCCTAGGAGAACGTTATGGCCCGTGGGGTTAACAAAGTCATATTGGTCGGTACTTGCGGCCAGGATCCCGAAGTTCGCTATCTGCCGAACGGCAACGCCGTGACGAACCTGAGTCTGGCGACCAGCGAACAGTGGACCGACAAGCAGACCGGCCAGAAGGTCGAGAAGACCGAATGGCACCGCGTGTCGATGTTCGGCAAAGTGGCGGAAATCGCCGGCGAATACTTGCGCAAGGGTTCGCAGGTTTACATCGAAGGCAAGCTGCAGACCCGCGAGTGGGAAAAAGACGGCATCAAGCGCTACACCACTGAAATCATCGTCGACATGCAAGGCACCATGCAGCTGCTGGGTGGCCGTCCACAGGGCGACCAGCAACAAGGTGGCAACAACTACCAGCAGTCCGCCCCGCGCCAGCAGGCCCCGCGTCCACAGTCGGCGCCTCAGCCACAGCGCGAGCGCCCGGCCCCACAACAGGCCGCGCCGCAACCGGCTCCGGATTTCGACAGCTTCGATGACGATATTCCGTTCTGAAAAACAGCTATTTAAGAAGTGACAACATCTGAGGCGAAGCCATTGATTTGGCTTCGCTTTTTTATTGTTTACAGATTTTTGCGGAGTAAGAGCTACATTTGTTAAGCGTTTACCTCCCGAAGGTGTAAACAAATGACTCTGAATCCGTATGCGGTAAAGACGATTGTTTTGAGCTCTGGGGAGCGCCTGCCTGTGCTGATAGCACTTGCCACCGGTGATCCCTTATTCGAGCCGTCTGTTTATGTGCTCAGCGAGATTCGGGCTACCAACAGGGCGAGCAATACGATTGACCAAGTCTTGCGGTCAATCATGGTATTGCAGCTATTCCTCGACTCAAATCAGATTGATATTGACCAGCGGATTCAAGAGGGAAGTGTCTTTCGTTTGAGCGAGCTTGACGAGCTTGTTCGGCACTGTAGGCGGCCTGTCGCTGATCAACTGAAGTGCAATTCCATCCCTCCCTCCCATAAATCCGTTCGTAGAGGCGCCGCTGAAAGTTTGCGCCTTGTTCAGCGGCAATTTGCACCAACTGAGGTAGCGGGTCATACCGCAGCTAACCGTATTCGGGTCATCCGGGACTATCTTGATTGGCTTGTGAGATACCACATGGCGCGTCATCACTCTGGTGCAGCTGAGGGCGAGCGACTTTGGAATGAATGGACATCTTGCAAGGCTGCTCTGGATGCGCGACTGCCGCGCCACAAGGGCCGGAATACCATTGGACTGAGGGAAGGGCTTCAGCCAGAGGTTGCCGAGAGACTCCTCAGCGTCACATCGCCGATCTCGCCGGAGAACCCCTGGAAGGGGGAAGGCGCGCGTATTCGGAATTCTCTCCTGGTCCGCTGGTTCTACGAGCTTGGCCTACGTCGTGGCGAACTTTTAAATGTAAAAATTCCCGACATTAACTTCCAGTCGGAAGAGCTGATTGTGGCCAGACGGGCAGACGATCCGGAGGATCCCCGAAAGGATCAGCCATTGGTCAAGACACGTGATAGAAAAATTCCGTTATCCCCAGGTCTTTGCAGGCTGACGCACGAATATATAACGAATACACGCCGAAACACTGAAGGCGCAAGGCGTCACCCATTCCTGTTCATCGCCATGGGCACAGGGTCGCCCCTGTCGCTAAGTGCCGTGAATGCTGTTTTCGCCGAACTTCGAAATGCCTTTAATGGCGAGTTCGATGCTGTGACTCCCCATGTTCTTCGCCACACGTGGAACGACCGCTTCTCGGACATAATGGACAATGCGAAGGTCTCTGACGCCGAGGAAGAACGCATGCGCTCGTTCTTGATGGGGTGGGCGCCGACCTCGAAAACCGCTGGGCAATACACTCGTCGACACGTTCGACTAAAAGCTCAGCAGGTGTCTCTAGGCATGCAGTCTAAGCAGACAGAAGGGTGGGGCAATAATGACTGAAGAAGCTGTCTTACCCTCCCGTCTTTCCGGCTACCAGAAGCTTCCGCCCACCGTGAGTACTCTAAGCGGGGCGGTCTTCGATCCGAGTGGAAAACGCTGGGCGTTTCACGATGGCCTCAGTGCAATTTGCGTGAACTTCAACAGACTGAGTGAGTATGCAACAGAGGAGTTTGTTGAGTCTGCGAAGGTCCCCCTGATCTGGTATGCCGAGAACACTGAAGCGTCGACCGTCGCTGCGATATTCGACAACCTAAGGGTGTTATTGGTATCGATAGCTACTGCTCGGGAGCGATTGGTAAATGAAATTGACGCACCACTTCTTATTACTTATAGAGCATCTCTGAGCTCCGATAAGGAGTGGAAGTTAGGAGGCTTGAGGGCATTCTTCAAAAAATGGTACCGCCTTGGAGTGCCAGGTGTGACGGGCGACGCCGTTCGCTTCCTAAATAGCATTCGCCTTAAAGGCGTCCGGAAAGGAACTGCGGTCCTGACCATGGATCCTCTTAAAGGTCCTCTTACGGACGTTGAACGTTCTGCTGTGCACGCGGCACTAAACGATGCCTTTGCCGTTGGCCAGATTCCTCTCGATGACTACCTTTTGGCTTGGCTCTGTTTGCTCTTGGGGCAGAGAAACATTCAGTTCGCAATGCTGAAGGTGTGCGATATAAGTGAGATTGATAAGTCCGATGGGCGAAAGGAGTACGTACTGAGAGTTCCGCGGGTTAAACAAGCCACTGCCGAGGCACGGCGGGAGCAGTTCAAGGACCGCTTGATAACGCCAAGCATAGGGAAACTCCTCGTTTCCCATGCGAACAGTATCCTGGAAAGATTTAAGGATAAAAGAGAATTCTTGGATGCGCCGTCGCAAGCGCCTTTGTTTCCCAAAAAGAACTCAATGAGTTGTGCTCGTCCAAATTTTCATGATCATTCGTCACCTGAGGCGATCGGACACAGAGTTAAGTCAGTGTTCAGTGCTTTGCATGTACGCTCTGAGCGCACAGGTGAACCGATTAAAGTTACATCAAAAAGGCTGCGACATACGGTTGCTACGTCCGCCGCACGGGAAGGGCACGGGGAACTCATAATTGCTGAACTGCTCGACCACAGTGACACGCAGAACGTTGGTGTTTATGTGAAAGCTACCCCGGAAATCGTTGAGCGAATTGACCATGCTATAGCACTTCACATGGCACCCCTGGCTCATGCTTTTGCCGGCGTCATCATCAACGACGAATCATTGGCAATCCGCGGCGATGACCCTAGGAGTCGCATCGTTGACCCCCGTTTCGACGCATGCATGAAGCCAATGGGTAACTGCAGTCGCTGTGGTTCGTGCGGCTTTATGGCGCCAATTGCTTGCTACACATGTAAGAGTTTTCAAGCGTGGATTGATGGCCCTCACGAAGCGGTACTGGAGTACCTCCTGTCCGAGCGTGACCGGTTAATGTCGGGAGTGGATACTCGAATTGCAACCATAAATGATCGGACGATTCTTGCCGTTGCTGAGGTGATAAGACAAATTCGGGAAACTCGGAAGGAGGAAGGTGATGTCTGCTGATATCGCGGTATTCACGCCAAAGGCCGAGATAGATGCTTCAGCGAACTTAGCCGCGTTCGTCACTATGTGCAGATCGCAGCTCACCATTTTCGGTGCAGACCTGCGCTTTGATGACATGGCTTGGGACGTAACTGACACCACGCAGTTGAAGGGGCATGGGAAGAAGCGGGTCCGCGTCTATTTCTCTACTCAAGAAACTGTAGACGACATACTGCCAACTCAGATGGCTGAACCGTTTGTTTCGTTTGCCAAGGCTTACGTACGATATATGCAGGGTATGCGACCGACGAAGAATCCAGCTTTTCGCGTTACTGCGCTGCGCGCCCTTGATGCTGCCCTTAGGCAGAGCGGCCACTTGGTCCCAGTGATGATGGATGGCGACACGTTTAATCGAGCTGCGCGAGCTATCGCTGAACGGCTTTCAGGATCTACGGCCTATCGAGTGGGTTCTCAGCTTGAGTTGATTGCTAAGTTCATGTCAGAAAACCGTCTGACAGCGGTTCCGCTCTCGTGGCGTAGCGCTATCAAACGACCGCTCGATACGGTTCGTGTGGGGCAGGAGTTTGACAAGCGCCGTACCGAAAAAATGCCATCTCAAGCCGCATTGGAAGCGCTTCCTAAGACGTTTCAGATTGCGACCCAGCCTAAAGACGTGCTGTTTTCGTCGATTGCCGCGATTCTCTGCTCTGCTCCTGATCGTATCAATGAGGTGTTACTGCTTGCCGAGAGCTGTGAGGTTCATGACAAAACTTCGGGCGGTAAAGATGCCTACGGTCTGCGATGGCAACCGGCTAAGGGGGCTGATCCAATGGTTAAATGGATTATTCCCTCGATGGCTCCCGTTGTCGCTGAGGCCATCGCCAAAATTAGGCGTTTGACGGAAGACGCTCGTCGTATTGCTCAATGGTATGAGTTTAATCCTGAAAGGCTGTATCTGCCCCACGATTTGGAACACCTCAGGAGGCAAGAGCTGCTGACAATGGATGAAGTTCAACAGGTGATTTTGCTGGAGAAAGGGTCGGCTTCATTTGCGAGTCAATGGTGCACCGCAAATAATGTGTTGTTGATTAAGAATGAAAGCGGCGTATGCGCGCGATTTGCTGATGTTGAAAAGGCCGCAATACTGCAACTTCCATCCGGGTTTCCGCTGCTAAACACGGAGATGGGACTCAAATATTCGGAGGCACTCATCGTAGTGCGGCGTAATGAGCTCCACTCTGCAAGAGGTACATTTAGCTGTGTCATTGAGCCGGTCAGCATCAATCAGGTGAATACAGCACTCGGCACCAGAAGTGAGCATGGCTTTGAGTCCATATTTGAGCGCCTTGGCTTCACTGAACCAGATGGCAGCCGAATCCGAGTATCTACCCATCAGTTCCGTCACTACCTGAACACCCTGGCGCAGGCAGGGGGGATGAGTCAGTTGGATATTGCGAAGTGGTCGGGGCGCTTGGATGTCCGTCAAAACGAGGTTTATGACCATGTGAGCGCAGATCAAATGGTGGCGAAGATTCGCGAGTCCATTGGCGACGAATCCCATATGTTCGGCCCGCTGGCGAAGCTGCCGAAGAATATCCCGATTTCACGAGATGAGTTTGCACGTCTTAAGATTCCGACAGCCCATACAACTGACTTTGGCTTCTGCGTCCATGACTACACGATGATGCCATGCGAGCGGCATGCCGACTGCATCAACTGTAACGAGCACGTATGCGTGAAGGGCGATGAAGGCAAGGCCATAATGGTGGAACGTCGGCTACAGGATGCGCAGGAATTGCTGGTGCGTGCTGAAGCTGCGACGGTGAAGGGCTACTACGGAGCGGATCGCTGGATGGAGCACCATAAGAAGACTGTACTACGTCTGATACAGCTTACAGAGATTCTTGATAACCCAGCAGTTCCAACCGGCGCTGTAATTCAGCTGGCTGATGTTCCGATCATTTCTTCGACGGGAGTGGAGCAAGCGCTAGAGGATCGAGCCGCATTGGATGGTTATTCGACGCTAAAGCGCTTGGCGCCGACTAACGCTAGCCGAATGAAGCGGAGCAAGCATGGCTAAAAGGCGAGCAAAAAATCTCGATGATCATGCCATCGAACACATTGTCTGTGTGTTGGATGGGTGGTCAGGCAAGCTTTCTTGGGATCTGCTCATTGAGGCAATTGAGAAGCACCTGGGTGTTCGTTACACGCGTCAGGCACTCGACAAGCACGCCCGTATTAAATCGACATACCAGGCTACTAAGGCGCGTCTTAGCAAGGTGCCTGGTTCGCGGCTCCACCAAAAATTATCTACTGCAGAGGTTGGAGCGCTTACAGAACGTCTTAAGCGCTTGGAGGCCGAAAACGCTCGCCTGAAAGTGGAGAACGAAAGTCTGCTCGAGCAATTCGTGACGTGGGCCTATAACGCATATTTGAAAGGGATGACGAAAGAATCTCTGAGCACGCCCCTTCCTCGCGTGGATAGAGAGCTGACTAAGCTTACCCGCACAAAGAGATTCGCAGGCGGTAAGGGGTGAGTCAAAGGTTTCCAAGCTCTTCCTGGACACGCTTGAACAGTTGCTCGATGGTCATTGATCTATCGCGCAGTAAGTAACTGTGGACAAGGATCGACACGGGGTGCACCTCCATGACATATGCAATCTCGTCAAGCTTATCGAGGGTCGGGCTCTTCAGGCCTCGCTCAAGTGTGCTGAGATAGGTTCTACTGCTTACGTCGGAAAAATCCTCCTGAGTGAGCCCTTGGCTCATTCTGAGCTGCTTCAGAGCCTGCCCGAATGCTTGTTTCAGTTCCATTTGCCAACCTCGCAAAAGGAACGATGAAGCCTGCGTGAGCTCTTTAGGGCTACAATCTATAGTGTTCATTTGGTGGAGCTATGGCATGTTCAGAACACATCTGAAGGCAGAGGTGAAAGGAGCCGGTGCGTTCGGCGATGGACTTCGCGTTTGGCGCTACGTCGAGCAGGCGATCCAGTGTCCATGGCTTTACGTCTGCTGCACAGAGGAGAGTGGCGACGTAACCTTGAGCAGCATGCTGATGATCGCAGACATGTCGGCGTTCGAAGACGTGCTGTCGCAGCAGACCGAGAGGCTGCGTGTGGAGAATGTGCTGCTGGTTAGCCCAAGGCATCTCAATCGGCGCACGGGCTGGCTGATGGAGGGACTCGTGGAGTTATGCGAGGCGATCAGTCCTACGCAGGAGCACTTGGCATATGTCTACAAGTTGGAAGGTGGCGGTAGTTATTGGGACGGATATGTTCAGGATCTGGAGCATACCTCCCTTCGATTGATTTACTCTCGGAGATGACTTTGCGGAGGCGGCCTTGGATCTAGACCAGCAGGGTGAACTGTTTGTCCTTCAATTGATAGATGATATCAGTTTGCCTAGCCCACGACAGGTTGCTGAAGAGTCCCTGGCTGACTTTGCGAAACAAGTTTGGTATGGGGAATTGGACCTAGTTCATTTGCTCAGGAAGCATCTGGTTCGGCCGGATACGGCCGACGAGCAAAGGCGAAGGCTGCTGTACGTAATAGACCGGCTGATCCGTTATCCCTGCATACTGCGTTCGAAAGCTGCTCAGCTAAGGACGGTTTTGAACGAATGGGATGAACTGAAACCCCCACAACCTACCCTTGAGGCTGCTGAACTCGCTGCGCGTCACATGCTGGATAAGAAAGCCTTTGAGTGGGGGCTAAAGGAAGATATTACCCCACAAATGAAAGCTGTTCTGAAATATCAGACCCGTCACTATGCTGCAACTTTGGGGCGAATAACGGGATATACTAAGTTAGAGTAGTTCATCTCTATGCAGTAAGTATAAAATCAATTGATTTCAGATGTTGTCAATGCTGTAGGTGGATGTTTTCGACGAATTGCCGGTGCTCGGGAATTTATATGGTAAGGTAAAATAGGTCTTTTAATACGCGAAGTGGCTTCCGACTCCAGCTAGACCTCCATAACTGCAAAGTTTGGGAAGTACCGATACATTTTGCAAAATTTTTCCGCGTCTGATCGCGGTATGGAACCGAGAGAAAGCTCTACGCCTTCAATATTCGGTAGCTGCTGTTCAATTTTTCGAAGCTCTCTAACTGTAAGCTTAGGCATCTCTATGCGGATGGCTTTATTGTCTATAGGCATGAAGTCTAATTTGTTAAATGAGCAGGATTTATAGCGCTCAATTTCTTCCGGTGAAACAAATATCCCAACTATAGTTGTCATGCGTGCATCGTCCTGATATTCGATTTCGCATATTGGGATAAACTGCATGGCTGTTTCTGGATTTGTATTTCTATCTGATAGTGCAAGCTCTATTTCAGTTGTTAGAATTTTTCTGCATAGTTTGCCATAAGGCCATCCGGCAAGGTCCTCATCTCGCGCTTCATCAGGTACGCGCTCTCTACCAAAAGTTTGCCTAAATCTTTCAATGGCGCTCGCTTTTGACGGATCATTTTCTTCATGATATTCAATAAGCGCCTTGGCTTTCATACATTGTACAGATACCGCTAAGATAGAGCCCGACACAGCCCGAGATGCTACAGATCGGACATCATGCAGCATTGATGTAACTAAGGTGTCGTCGTAATCTAACCAGGCAACGGTGCGCTGGTCCCAATTAAGCTTGGGTAGTGCTTCTGACGAATTCGAAAACTTCATACTTATTTGGAATGGGCGGTTTTCTTCGAACCTCTCGCGTGCACCTTCTGATGCTTCTATTGAAACCATGTTTTTGATGCCGAGAGATTTATGGAATAAAATGAAGTCAGAAAACCATACAGAACCAAAGCCAACGTAGCCATAGTCCTCAATTGGTTGGAATGGAGTCAGTCGACGAAAAATGTCGACCAACATTTTTCTCTCTGCATATTTTGCGGGGCGCAGGGAGTAGTCAATCCTTCGAAAACTAGCTGCCATTAGTCACGTTGCCTTTTCAAAATCATATCAAAGCATGCCTCGCCAACAGCCTTGGCCGATCCAAGCCCTAGCGCATCTTGAAGGAAAGTTACATCATCCACGGCCCGGGAGTATTGAATCTTAACCATTTTAGGGCCCTTAACTATCGACCCTCGGGCGGGAGCAGTGAAGTCCTTTTTTACCGAAAATGACTCAGGACGCTGGGGGGACGCTTTTGTGACAAAGTCTAATAGGGCGCTTTTTTCGCGGGTGTTTTCATCAATGTCTGCGTCAAGTTCATTTAGGAAATCAATTACAGGGCGCATCATTTCAAGCATTCGCTGAAATGCCTTTCTCCATATAATACTATCTTGGTCTACATCAGTTTTTGTTGTATTCCAAGGGATTTGTGACGAATCCTCGGAGTCAAAGGATACTATGCCGCGAAATCTGGCAAACTGATTGTGGAAGCTTGGAATTAATGTTTTTCCTGCTTCCTCTTCAATCAAGCCCCAGCCAGTTACAGCTCGTCTGTCCGCCTCTAAAATAACTCGGCCGTTGCAGATGACATTCCATCCAGCTTCCTTAGGAGACGACGTTCCTACGCCTACGATTATTTTCGCAGTTACCGGAGCTGAACCTTCGCTTGTAAACGTGAGTATGTCTGTGCCAGGTGTAAAGCCATTGCTTACCAGCAAATAAATGTTGGTTGCGTCAATGCGAAAATCATTGACTGAAATCTGTAGGCCGTCGGATATGAACTGACGATGTTTTGACTTTATCAGCCCAACTATACTATTTCTGAACCAGGCCGTTCCGAACTTCAGGGCTACTTCAGGTCTTAATTTTGTAACTTTGATATCGGTTCCTGGCGAGGCAGTTGATACGCTGTTGTCTTGAGGTTTTGCCCATGGAAAGCTCCACCCAGATTGTGCTTCCCATTCGTCAACATTTACATCAACAGCCCAAGCCTCATTTGAGGTCGCTGATTGCACATTGAAATGGCGGCCAAATTTGAATAGAGCACGCTTCATCCCAACACCAAATTGCCCAATGGAGTGAGATGTGGCTTTTGCACCGGCTGGACGTCCAAATCGAAACGCGTACTCACGGGCTGTCTCGATATCAAAGCCTCCGCAGTTGTCCAAAATGCGGAAATGTGTCTGATCAAGAGTAATTTTCACCGAGCAGCCTTCATACGGTTGCTCTGCCTGCTTAGCCAGTCTCTTGGCGCCGTCAACGCAATTATCGACAAGATCGAGCACTGCCTGTTCGAGAGGGATATCCCGGACAAGCATATCTACGAAGAAAGCCTTTGTTGGCTCTGCACTGATGCTGTCCCTGATCTCAGAATCCGTTTCTGCCACAGTTCCTCCTCGAATTGCACTGATGATGCGATGCTCGTTAGCACTACGCTACCTCATACCCGGTCCGGCGTCATCACGCCGCCATTGAGGACGAGCCAGGTGTAGCCATTCACTGCCTGTCGTCGCTGCAACCTATAAGCGTAGCCTGGGCTGAGTCTGCATACGGTACGGCGTTCCCTAGCCGTCCTGCATGCGGGCCAGAGAGTCTAATGAATTTGTACTCTTGATGATGTCATAGCGCCAGCTTATTCTGACACCATTCAGGTAACGGATCAGGGGTGGGCGTGCACAATAAAGGATTCGATGTCCTGACGATCGACAAAAATGCTATTTCATGGCACTCTCCCCCAATTCTCATCTAGGGGCATGCCGTGGACACCTCAAAACCTCTTGTGATCGACTTGTTTTCTGGTTGTGGCGGCCTTGGGCTTGGAGCTGAATTGGCAGGATTCCATTCGCTAGCAGCAGTGGACGTTGATAAGGATCTCCAGTCCGCCTATAGCTTAAACTTCCCTCTTACGCAAACCATCAACACTGATCTGGCGCTAGTTACACCAAGTATGTGGAAAGGTATCCTTAAAGGAAAAAGGATAGATGGAATTATTGGCGGGCCCCCTTGCCAAGGATTTAGTCGTATAGGTCTTCGGAAAACCGATGACCCGAGAAATGCTTTGCTAGGGCAATATTTTAAACAGGTGCGTGAGTTGAAGCCGAGATTCTTCTTGATGGAGAATGTAGAAGGGCTTTTGGATGAGAAGAATAAACTTGTTCTAGAGGCTGCGCTCAATTTAATTCCTGCAAATTATCATGTTGTTGGTCCGTTGAAAATTAATGCTCTTGACTGTGGGGCCGCAACCTCTCGGAAGCGAGTGGTGATAATAGGTGTCGACTCCTCTTCTATGGACGTTATCACCCAGCAGGAGGTGGTTGCTAGCCTTGTGAAAAGTTCCGTCACTGTTCGAGAAGCCATAAGTGATATCCCCTCTCCTAATGACGATGAGTTAAGAACGTCTGAGCTGTTCACTTGGGCGAAATATAGGAGGGTGTCATTGTCGGAATACGCTTTAAAAATGCGGGCGATGCCACCAAAAGGACTAGGCTCGAAACTTTCATTAGAACGTCTGATACATGGCGAGATTTCTGGCGTAATAAACACAAAGCACACGCAACCAGTAATTGAGCGCTTCAGCGAGACCCGCCCTGGTGAGACGGAGCTGGTAAGTCGATATCCTAGGCTTTCCTGGGGAGGGCATTGCCCTACGCTGCGCGCTGGCACCGGGAGCGATAAAGGCAGCTTTCAGGCTATGAGGCCTATTCACCCCTCAGAGCCACGAGTAATTACAGTTAGAGAAGCGGCCAGACTGCAGGGGTTTCCGGATTGGTTCCTTTTTCACCCCACGATGTGGCATTCTTTCCGGATGATAGGAAATAGTGTTTCGCCACTTATGTCTCATCATTTGATGAGCATTATTGCGGAAAAGTTAGAGCGCAGAGTCGCTGCGTAGGAGGAAGCATGGCGGTCGTGAAGGATAGCATTGAGGTAAGTTTTAACTCGGACGCCGACTATTTGATTCAAGGCCTCACTTCCGATGTGAGCACGATAGAGTGCATATACGACTTAATTGATAACTCTATAGATGCTGCTCGCTCGAAAATTATTCGCGCTTCAAAGAGTTTCAAAAAGGATTCATATGGGTTGCCAGCCTCATATAAGGGCTTTAAGATTGATCTGGATGTTACCTCTCGAAAAGTAGCTGTGTCCGATAATTGTGCTGGGATAGATGAGAGCACGCTTTCTGACAAGGTTTTTACAATAGGGAAGAGGTCGAAACACGCTTTTGGTATTGGTCATTATGGGGTCGGGCTTAATCGGGCTATATTCAAGCTTGGAAGTTCTGTGCGGCTGATGACAGATAATGGGGTGCATGCATTCTCTCTTGGGTTTTCTGAGATGGATGTGCGATTAGCAGTAGAGAATAAATCAACTATCCAGGCGAGAAGACTTCCTACAAGTAAGAAAAGTTATTATAAGCTAGAAATCGATAGCGTTAAAAATGATGTGCTATCAGATTTAGGTTCAGATACTTGGCTTGATACCCTGCGAGATCAAATAAGAATTCGCTATGCAATATTTTGTGCTAAAGGGCTGGTAATTAGTGTTAATAAGAAAAAGGTGGGTAGCTTCGGCCCAAAAATACGCAATCCTGATTTCTTAGAGAAGCGAGCAAAGAATTTTGTATCTCAAAGTGGCGTATCCGTGTACCTGGAGGCCGGGCTTCATGAAAATTATCGCATAGCGAAATTTGAAATCGACTATGAACAATTTAAACCGGTTATTAAGGGGCTGACACCTGAATATGGGTGGTATGTTGTTTGCAATGACAGGATAATATTGGTTGCCGATAAAACCAAAATTACTGGCTGGACAACAACGGCTTGGCACAACGAGTATCATGGGTTCCTTGGTTGGGCTCACTATGTTAGCGAGGACCCCTCTCTGCTACCATGGGATACGAAGAAAACTGGTATAAATACAAATAATCAAACGCATATAGAGGTTTTGAGTTCGCTTAAGGAGCTTGCGGATGATTATCGAAGTAGAAATAGAAACTTAAGGCAGCCGAAATCTGGGGGCGTAGCCTCCGAGCCAGCTAAGCCCCGAGGTACTGGTGCTGCTAGCGGGCTTGGTGGAAAACCTCTAGGTGGAGGTGCTGATCCTAAAGGCAAAGTGGTTCCTGGATCTGCGATTCATACTAAAGAAATGGATATGTTGATTTACAACTTATCCTCAATTAGTAGCTCGCCACGAATCGCATCCTTCCTTCAGGAGGCTCGGGAGATCTCAATCAAAGAGCACCCATATACAGCAATGATATTGCTTCGTGTATTGTTTGAGGCGGCGCTTCGTGATTATTTGTTGAGGCATAAACATTATCAGAAAGTAAAGGACTCCATTTTCGAGGAGCAGGCTGTTCAGGGTCGGCCTTTCAGTCAAAAGCAGAAGCGTGACTTTACTCCGTCTCTGGCAAATATGTTAAGTTGGGCGGTGAAAAATACTGAAATATTTAGCTCTGACCTGCGGAGAGGAACAAAGACCTCAATAGATAATTTTATTAAGGACCTATCGCGCCTGAATGGTATTGTGCACGAAGATGGAGTGCTTACTGATTTTTCTGAGGCAAAGCAGATAAGGAACAATGCTTTAAAGGCTCTGGAAACATTTTTGGGGAGCTGATTTTACTGATGGTATGTCAGATGGGCCTTATGTTATTGGCCCATCTATAAAATTTTGCAGTTTTTCCCTCAGTTGCTCTAGATTTCTAAGTTCGCATTGCCAGACCGTTAGTACCTGCCAGCCATCTGCTTGGAGGGCATGAATATTTTTTGTATCTCTTCTTTTGTTTTTCTCTATTTTCTCCTGCCAGTATTCGAGTCGGGTTTTCGGAAGTCGCCCATACCTACAGTTAGGGTGGCCATGCCAAAAGCAACCGTTTACGAATATCACCTTCTTCCTTCTCAGAAAGGTAAGATCTGGCCGTCCTTGTAGATATTTTAGATGTAGTCGATAACGATACCCCATGCCGTACACTAACTTTCTGACGATAAGTTCCGGGGTCGTATTTTTTCCTTTGATACGACTCATTAACCAGCTACGCTGCTCGACGCTCAATCTGTCCATTAGGGGGCCTAAGCAATTTCAATTCGACTCGAACGGTTGCTTAATTGAGATATGCTTCTTCAGTACCATACTATCCGGCAGGCTAGATATTCGCCAATAATAATTCTGACGTCGACACCATCTTGCCAGTCAACCAGGTATCTGTAGCGTCCGGACTGTATGATCAACCATGCTCCAATTTGAATTGGAGGAACGGGTTTACCCGATGCTCGTAGAAACGCACGGCATCCTATTTCAGGCCATAGCGGCTGAACGCAGTCCTCAAGGATCTCGAAGTCATTTATCTCTTCAGTAGTCATCGTTGGGATGGCGCGAACCGAATAATGGTCCGGCTGATCGTTGCAGGACTCTCCCAACTCGTATGCCGCATGCCCCTGCGCCAACTTCATGATTACGTTGCGGACTCTCCTTTCGTCGGGCTGCCACCAGATATGTCCACAGTCATCCGTTCTACGACATTGTTCCAACTGATTTCTCAATCGCGGATTTCGGGCTAGTGCATGCTTTATCTTCTCTCGTGATAGCTCGCTGATCTCGGTTGTTCCGGACATGGTGCATTCCAGCAGGCACGCTATGTATTCCTCATCCAACGAGAAGCCGCCGTTGCATTTTTGGCAGGCTTCGACGACCGGAAGATTTGCTGGAAGTGGATTATCCAAAAGAACGCGGGAGGGCACATGGTCAACCGTTTCCGGCGGCCCACCGCAATAGGTGCATCTGCCTTTCAAGCGCTCATCTAGAAAGAGATGCTTCGGATCCATACATTAGCTCCAGTTACAGGTGCGATGTGGGCTCTAAGCTTCAATAACAGTTTGAGGCTACCTCAAAACCTCCGACTCGGGGAAAAACTATCTTTTCCGATTAGCTTTTCTCGCTTGCTTCTGTTGTATGTTTTTTGATTTCTTTGTTTTTAGTTGCTTTCGCTTGCTTGCAGTTTGCCGAACAACGACGGCGGTGCCAAGTTGAAGGCTGTCCGCCGCCGGAAACTGAAAGCTCCTGCTCTCTGTCGGGGTGCTGGAATCCGCGTAGATTCCAAGCGCCGATCTCAGCCTTTCCACCTCAGTCCGCTCCTCCTCAGTGTATTCATCGCGAATGTATACACATACGTCTTCGGAGCCCCCTTGATAGTCTTTCAATGGATGATCGAAACCAAGTGCGATGATGGTCTTAGCTCCAGTGAACTTAAGTTTTGCGCACTGTGCATACGAAAGCAAAAGCCTACTTCGGTATTGCCTGTAGTCCACATAGGACTGCTCTGCAAACTTCGGACATGCCAAAAAAATATATAGGAGATCTGGAGCTTGCTGTGTAGTCAGGGTGCGAGCCCGGCGCACGTACTGCCCGGCCTTTGCTAGTTCCATCATCTCAAAGAAGTGGCGTGATAGCTCACGTCTCATGAACCTGGTTTCACTTGCCATAAGTCGCAGGGCGAGCTCAGTTTCATGATTCTTTTGATTCGCGCCCAGGTCAGTGATCGTTGGATCCCCTACGGTTATAAATTTTTCGATCAACGCATCCCAAAATTCACTTATCTCATTCTGGGCGTGCATCTCCCTGTACTCTGGGCGTGATAGCAGTTCAGGATAAAGTGTTTCATCGAAGCTGATGTGATGAGGAGCGTTTTCTGTACTAGGATGGAATGCATGCTCATTTTCATTAGTATGCATTAAGTAAGATGCAATCAGTTGCTCTTCCCCTGCACTTGTTATTATCGTATTCGGATTGAGCAAGAAGGCCCTACGCGCACCTAGGTATTCGACGAAGTCCTTGATGGTGCTCATCTCGTGCATCAGTACTTCGAGGGAGATCTCATCAAAGACGTGGACAAATTCTTTACTAGAATCTAGCGGGCCAGTGGTAAACGGAAGTTCCGCATAGGCGTTGTGGTCCACGCCGGTTTGGATCATGTGCGAGCCGACGCTGCCTGAGAAGTGCTTCGCGCTGGCCTCAGCACTCCCCCGTGTCACTGCGACAAGGTGAAAACGTATCTTTGTAATGTCGGGAATCTGCACGGGTAGAGGTCGAGTGCATTTGGAATCCAAAAACACCCTATGTGGGAAACGCTCCAGCCAGCTTTTGGCACCATACAACTGCTTTGCAGAACTAGTAACGGCACGTTTATACCAGCGCTTCCAAGCAACCTTGGTATCAGTTTCGGACTGATAGGTGATGTGCTTGTCGGAAAAAATGACGATGTCATCTCCGAATACGACCATTACATCGGCAAACTCTTTCGCGCTTCCCTTCCCATTGTGCATGTCCTGGTCAGTGTGCAAGTTGGCGTGGGCCCACAGGCTCAAGAACGACTTTCGGCATAGCCTCATCAGCAATCGCTCGGAGTCATTCACTCCCTCTGCATCCGATATGTCGAAAACACCTGGTCTTTCCGAGCTAGACATTCAAGTTCCCCCTACTTGTTCAAAATAATCTATCAGAAGCGAAAGCCGGGGTGATGGCGATCTGGCATCCAGCCCAAGCGATGCTTCTCGTCGGCTCAGGTGAGCAGCAGTTGAGCTCCACCCTTTGGCCGCTCTGCGGCGTCGGCAGGGATCTACCTGACGCTCAGTGTGATCTTGCTCGTACGGATGGATGGGTTTTGGCCATGACGAGCGGGAATGGGGCAGTTTAGCCCAACAGCTTTACTGGCTGACGGCTGCCGCTGAAGCAAGCAAAATGTAAACAACCCGCCTGTAGCCTGGGCTTTGTTTACTTTTTTTCTGTTCGGAGATCGTTATGTGTGTCCAAGACCTTGATTTTCAAAGGGTATGCGACCTGTTTACGCTCTCCATGTACACAGAACCGTTCTAAGACGCAGTCGAAAGCCTCGCTCAAGAAAAAACCGCGCTTCGTTACCGAGGCGCGGTTTTTTTACGCTTGCTGATCAGGCCTTGGCGCTGAGGAACTGCTGCGTACCCACCACGCTCGCATAAGCAAATCCCAGCGCCGCCATGAAGGCTGCATGCACCTGGGCGGCTGGGACAACGACGCCATTGAACTCCAGGTCCAGGGTGGCGCAAGCGTCATGGATCACCGTGACGTCATAACCCAGGTCCGCCGCCGCCCGGGTGACACCGTCGACGCACATATGGCTCATGCTGCCGACGATGACCAGTTTCTCGACACCGAGTTGCTCGAGAATGGCTTGCAGCTCGGTCTCACGGAACGAATTGACGAAGTGCTTGAGCACCACCGGTTCATCGGCGCGGTTGAGTACTTTGGCGTGCAGCTTCGCGCCGTCGGAACCGGGAGTGAAAAACGGGGCGTCGTCGGAGGTGAATTCGTGACGGATGTGCACCACCGGGTCGCCGGTCTGGCGAAAGGCTTCGATGATTTGTGCGGCATTGTCGGCGGCGGCTTCGGCATCGACCAGTGGCCATTTTCCTTGGGGGAAGTAGTCGTTCTGGATATCGACTACGATGAGCGCTTGCTTGGACATGGAGGCTTTCCTTGATCGGATTGGATGTGCGGCCAGTATTGGCGCTTGCCGCCGGTTCGAGGATTGGCCGCAACGACAAAAAGCGAGGGAAAACTGACAATGACGCAGCACAGGGCAGTCGCCGAGTTGGGAATCCTGATTTATCCCGGCGCGCAGTTGGCGGCAGTGCACGGTTTGACCGATCTGTTTGCAGTGGCGGGGCGGATCGCCGGCGAACAGGCCAACGCGCAGCTGCCGCGCTTGCGCGTCAGCCACTGGCGGGCGGGGCAGGGCAACGCTCCGATGCGCGAATTCGACAGCGAAACCGGGCCGGCCGGTCAGCTGGTCGCGTTGCTGATTCCGCCATCGATTGCCGCGTTCGACGACGGCCTGGCTTGCCCGGCGCTGATGGACTGGTTGCGCACGCTGCACGCCGGCGGCACGGTGTTGGGCGGAGTTTGCGTCGGTTCGATCCTGCTGGCCGAAAGCGGCCTGCTCGACGGGCGCAGCGCCACCACCCATTGGACCTCCGCCAAGGGTTTCGCCGAGCGTTACCCGGCGATCAAGCTCAACGCCGATAAGCCCATCGTCGACGATGGCGACCTGATCACTACCGCCGGACTGATGGCCTGGTCGGAGCTGGGCCTGCGCCTGGTGGATCGCCTGCTCGGCCCGAGCATTGCCACGCGCACCGCGCAGTTCCTGGTGATCGAGCACAGCGACAGTGCAAGCCAGTGCGGCAGCAATTTCGCACCGATCCTCGGGCACGGGGACAAGGCGATTCTCAAGGTCCAGCACTGGTTGCAAGGCAGCGGCGCAGTGGACGTTTCGCTGGGAGCGATGGCCGAGCGGGCCGGGCTGGAAGAGCGCACCTTCCTGCGCCGGTTTCGCGCCGCCACCGGGCTCAAGCCCACCGAGTACTGCCAACACCTGCGTGTCGGAAAGGCCCGGGAGATGCTCGAATTCACCAATGGCACCATCGATCACATTGCCTGGACGGTGGGTTATCAGGATTCGAGTGCCTTCCGGGCCACGTTCAAGAAAATCACCGGGATGGCGCCGAGTGACTATCGGGCACGGTTTGGGGTGAGTCCGCCCGCGATCTCAAGGCCACAATAAATCTCATTGTGGCGACGGAGCTTGCTCCTGCTGGGCTGCGCAGCGGCCCCTGGTTTGATTTGTGACATTGAGGGGCGCTTCGCACCCCAGCGGGAGCAAGCTCCCTCGCCACGGGGATGTGTTGCTTCGAGGATATCGTGCATTTTGCCGGATCGTGCGGGCCTGTCGTGCAGAATGAAACAGGCCAGGTGCCATCCATTTCACCTCCAGGCCGCCGCTGCGTTGATCCTGCGTCCAGTGGCGCGGCGTTGGCCTGATCTCTGCACCCCTTTACCGACAGCCATCGAGCGCAGGAAAAAGGGCAACGCATGACGTCGGTCAATCGCAAGAAAACGGTAATGGCTCATTCGGTCAATCCTCACGCACCGCTCCACGAAGTCGAGACCAATCGGGCGCTGGCCCGCTGGCTGGCGCAGATTCTCGGATGGGAATTCGGCGGCAGTCATGACGGGCAGCAAGCCGTCGCTCCAGATCTGTATTGGCTGCCCACCCAAACCCTGATTGGCACCGAGACCGCGCAGCGCCTGGGCGTGCAAGGGCCGGAGGACTTGTGGGGCGGTTTCGTCGAGCATGATTTCATCTGCACCAAGGCGATCGCCCACGGTCTGTTGAATAAGCACGCGGTGGCGCCAATAGGTTGGTCGCCTTTGTTTGCCAAGCTGACCCGCAGCGCGGTATTGGATGGCGTGACGGTCTTTTCGCTCAAGGACGCACGCCTGGCCGCCGAGCATCTGCTGTACAACGGGGCGATCCGCCTCAAGCCGATCCATGCCTCTGCCGGACGCGACCAGCGGGTCATCGCGAGCCTGGCGCAGTTCGATGAACTGGCCGCTGCGCCCGACGCCCAAGCAACGTTTCGCGATGGTGTGGTGCTGGAACAGAACCTCAGTGAGGTCAAGACTCAGAGCGTCGGCCAGAGCTTCATCGACGGCTGGGTCTTGAGCTATTGCGGTGTGCAGCACCTGACCCGCGACAGTGAAGGCCTGGAAGTCTACGGCGGCTCGGACTTGCTGGTGGCCCAGGGCGGCTATATCGAACTGCTCAAGCTGGAGCTGCCCGACGATGTACGTGAGGCGGTGCGGCTGGCGCAGGTGTTCGATGACGCAGCGAACCAGGCCTACCCGAACTTTTTCGCGTCCCGGCGCAACTACGACATCGCCCAGGGCCTGGATGTCGGGGGGCAGCCCCGCGGCGGCGTCCTGGAGCAGTCCTGGCGCATGGGCGGGGCCAGCAGTGCCGAGCTGGCGGCATTGCAGGCGTTCGTCGAGGACCCGCAAACCTGCGCCGTGCGGGTGTCCTCGGTGGAGACCTACGTCGACCAACCGCTGCCGCCCGGAGCCCGGGAGGTCTACCGCGGCCCGGCGCACAATGGCGATTTCCTTCTCAAATACGTGACGGTTCATTCCTATGACGGCTAGAAGCGAAACCATTCAGATCGAGATTGACGATGAACGGATGAACGGGACTTTCCTGAGTCCCAAATCCAAGGTCCCCGGCGTGTTGTTCGTGCACGGCTGGGGCGGCAGCCAGGAGCGCGACCTGGAACGGGCCAAGGGCATCGCCGGCCTGGGCTGCGTATGCCTGACCTTCGATTTGCGCGGTCATACCGGTGGGGCGGGAATTCCCCTGTCGCGGGTCACGCGGGAAGACAATCTTCGCGACCTGTTGGCGGCCTATGATCGATTGCTGGCCCATCCGGCCCTCGACACTTCGGCGATTGCCGTGGTGGGCACCAGCTACGGCGGCTACCTGGCCTCGATCCTGACCGCGCTGCGACCGGTGCGCTGGCTGGCCTTGCGAGTGCCGGCGCTGTATCGCGACGAACAATGGAATACGCCTAAGCGCGATCTGGACAAGGCCGACCTGCTGGATTACCGCAGCACCCTGGTGCACGCCGACACCAACCGCGCCTTGCAGGCCTGTTCGAAATTCACCGGTGATGTGCTGCTGGTGGAGTCTGAAACGGATGATCATGTCCCTCACGCCACCATCATGAGCTATCGAGCGGCCTGCCAGCAGACCCATTCGCTGACCCACCGGATCATCGATGGCGCCGACCATGCCTTGAGCGACCCTGTGTCACAACAGGCCTACACCTCGATCTTGGTGGGTTGGATCACGGAAATGGTGGTAGGGGAGCGGTTGAGCATTATTCAGGAGCGGTGATTTTGTAGTGATAATTAGGGCCCTATCGCGAGCAAGCTCGCTCCCACAGGGGAACTCATTTCAAACTGTGGGAGCGAGCTTGCTCCGGGCGGCGATCCGACGATGAGGCCCGTCCAAACGCTCCATTATTCAGATCTTGATGACTTGACCCCAGGCTTCACCCGCAGCGCCTTGGCCTTCGCCTCGATCACCAAGTACATCACCACCGTGATCAACAACGGCAGGATGAAGTAGATTGCCCGGTAAGCAATCAACCCCGCCAGCAGGCTGCCCCGCGACACTTCATGCTGCAGCAAGGCGATGAACACCGCCTCCAACACCCCAAGCCCCGCCGGAATATGCGTGATGACCCCGGCGATGCTGCTGATCAGCAGCACCCCGAGCACCACCGGGTATTCCAGTTTGCTGGGCAGCAAGGTGAAGATCACCGCCGCCATCAGCGACCAGTTCAGCGCCCCCAGCGCCAGTTGCAAGACCGCCATGCGCAGTGAGGGCAGGTTGATTTCCATGCCGCGAATGGTCCACGCCCGGCGCTTGGAGAAGCGACAGGCCAGCAGATACCCGGCGCTCGCCAGCAGCAACAGCACGCCCACGCCCTGCAACGCACCGCTGCTCAGTTTCCAGCCCGGCGGCATCGTTACCAGGCCGCTGCTGAACACCGCGCCGGCCAGGGTCATGTAGCCGAACCAGTTCGTTGCCAGGCTCAGTCCGAGGATCTTGGCAATGTTCCCGGTGCTGACCCCCAACCTCGAATACAGTCGATAGCGCATGGCGATCCCGCCGACCCAGGCGCTGAGGTTGAGGTTGAAGGCGTAGCTGATCACCCCCACGGGCAGGATCTGCCGCCAGCCCAGTTTCTGCCGGATGTAGGTGCGGCCAATCAAGTCGAAGCAGGCGTAGGTGATGAAACTGATGATGGTCAGCCCTGCGGCGATGATCAGTGTGCGCACTTTGAAGTCGGCCAGGGTATCGAACACCTCCGACCAGTCGATGCGCCGAGCCAGGGCGGTGAACAGCACGATCAGCAGCAGGAAGAAGGCCAGGGTCAGCGGTCTTTTCCAGCGGCTCCAGCGCGAGGTGGGCTTGGCCTGGTCCGGCGTTCGGGTGTCCCTTGGCGCGGTCTGCGCTTCAGAGTGGTTCATGGGGTTCGCTCCGGACCGCCGTCGGCGGCGAAAAAGGTTTCAGACGCGGTTTATGGGCCGGCAGCCATCCGGCCCAGGCCGGGAAGTGGCGCAAGAAGTGGAACACCATGAACCCGATGGTCATGCGCCAGATCAGCCCGCGTGGGGCCTGGGCTTCGCGCATGACGGTGCAATGGTTGCGGCACAGGTAGTCGAGGCGCTCGTGCAGTTGGCGGTTGAACGCGCGGTCGCGGATCAGCACATTGGCCTCCAGGTTCAAGGACAGGCTCAAGGGGTCGAGGTTGCTCGAACCCACGGTGCTCCAGTCCTCGTCCACCAGCGCGACCTTGCCGTGCAGCGGCCGTTCGCAGTATTCGTAGATCACCACGCCGGCCTTGAGCAGATAGCTGTAGAGCATCCGCGCCGCGAGCTTGGCGATCATCATGTCCGGCTGGCCCTGCAGGATCAGGCTGACTTCCACGCCGCGTCGCGCCGCATTGCGCATCTCCCGCAACAGCCGATAACCGGGGAAGAAATACGCGTTGGCGATCATCACCCGGCGCTGGGCGCTGCGCAGCACTTGCAGGTAGACCTCTTCGATGTCGGTCTGGTGATCATGGTTGTCGCGATAGACCAGGCGCACCTGGCCGTCGTGATCGCTGAACGCCAACTCGCTGCGCCGGCTGCGGCGTCGCTGCCACCAGTATTTGGCCCGGGCCGGACGACCGCTCTGCATCAAGGCGAAATGGTGGATATCGACCACCGCCGGACCTTTGATCTCGACCGAATAGTCCTGTTTGGCCTCGGGGCCGAAATCGCCCAAGTGGTCGGCTGAGAAGTTGATCCCGCCGATGAACGCGATCACTCCGTCGATCACCACCACCTTGCGGTGCAGGCGGCGGAACCAGTTGGTGCGAATGCCCAAGTGGAGGGGCGCGGGGTCGAACATTTGCAGGCGCACCCCGGCATCGCTCAACGACGCCAGGAAGTTGGGCGTCAGCTCGCCGCAGCCGAAGCCGTCCAGGCTGAGGGTGACGCGCACGCCGCGTTGGGCGGCGTCCACCAACAGGTCGCGCAGTTCGTTGCCGACCTTGTCTTCGAACAGGATGAAAGTCTCAATGAGAATTTCCTTTTCGGCCCGGCGAATGGCCTCGAAGACTCGTGGAAAATACTCTTCGCCGTTTTCCAACAGCGTGACGCGGTTATTGCCGTGCCAGCCATATTCGACATCGACCAGCGCCGGGTTGCGCTCGGTGGGTGGCGCCTCGACCTGTTCCACCGTCGCCTTGTTCATCGTCGCGCTCATAATTCGATCTCCACCGACAGCGGGGCATGGTCTGACAGGTGCGACCAGGGGCGTACGCTCAACACCTGGGGTTGGCGGGCCTTGAGGTTGCGCACGTAGATGCGGTCCAGGCGCAGCATCGGCAGGCGCGCCGGAAAACTGCGGGCCGGCTTGCCCCAGTGTTCGGCGAACACCTCGCGCAGGCCGCAGGGTTGTAGCAAGTCGCTGGCCTTGCCGCGCCAGTCGTTGAAGTCACCGGCGACGATCACCGGGGCATCGGCTGGCAGTTCGCTCAAGCGTTTGCACAGCAGCTTGAGTTGTTCGACCCGATGGCCTTCGCGCAGCCCCAGGTGCACACAGATCGCATGGACTTGCTGGCCTTCGACGCCCGGCAGGCGCAGTACGCTGTGGAGCATGCCGCGGCTTTCGTGGCCGCTGATAGACACGTCGAGGTTGTCGTGGCGAATGATCTGGAATTTCGACAGCAAAGCGTTGCCATGGTCACCCTCCGGATACACCGCGTTGCGTCCATAGGCGAATTGCGGCCAGAGGCTGTCGGCGAGGAACTCGTATTGCGGCATGCTCGGCCAGTTGCTGTAGCGCTGGGGGTGGTGTTCGTGAGTGCCGTGGACTTCCTGCAGAAACACCACGTCGGCGGCCACGCTGCGCACCGCTTCGCGCAATTCCGGGAGGATGAAGCGGCGGTTCAGGGCGGTGAAGCCTTTGTGGGTGTTGACCGTCAGTACGGTGAAGCGATTGACCGGGGCAAGGTCCTGGTTCACGGGCTGGGTCGGCTCGCGGGAGGTCTCGGTGGACTGCCGGCTGCTCATGACAATACCCCCTCGGCCGGGCTGACTCCGGGCGCAGTGGCGAGGTCTTTGCCCAGTTCGAAGCGGTGCAGCAAGTGACGCGCGTCATAGGGCGCGCGGACCTTGATGTCGTTGTCGAAATAGCAGAACACCTCGCGGCTCTTGCGCGCCCGGGGCTTCTTATCCGGATCGATCAGTTGCGCGTCATCCGGTTGCGTGCCGTGGCTCCAGGCTTCGATCCGGTCGCCCCAGCGTTTCAACGCTTCGTCGGTGTAGCCGCTGGCATACAGCTCTTCGGCACCGTGCAGGCGGATGTAGATAAAGTCACTGGTGACATCTTCGCGATAAGGCCATTTGCCGGCGGTGTCGGCGATCACCAGGGCCACGTCATAGCGCCTGAGCAGGGTCACGAAGTGCGGGTCGATGAAGCTCTGATGGCGGATCTCGACGGCATGGCGCAATGGGCGCTTTTTATCGGCACGGGTGCTGGCGTGGCCGTCCAGGCGCGGTTCGTGCTCGCGTGCCAGTGCCGCGGCGCCTTCGGTGTCGTGGGGCAGTTGCTTGAGAAAGTCTTCGAACAGCTCGGGGTCGAATTTGAAGCTCGGTGGGAACTGCCAGAGGATCGGGCCGAGTTTTTCCTTGAGCTCCAGCACTCCTGAGGCGAAGAAGTTGGCCAACGGTTTATGGACGTCACGCAAGCGTTTGATATGGGTGATAAAGCGTGGCGCCTTGACGCTGAAGACGAAGCCGGACGGCGTCTCGGCGTACCACTGGGCATACCGTTCGGGACGTTGCAGGGCGTAGAACGATCCATTGATTTCGATGCTGTTGACTGCACGCGAGGCGAATTGCAGTTCCCGCTTCTGGGTCAGCCCCTTGGGATAGAAATCACCGCGCCAAGGCGTGTAGCGCCAACCGGAAATGCCAATGTGGATCGCCGTCATGTGTCCCTCCCGTGCCAATGACCTCGTACTGCCTGTGTCTTGTGATGACTGTCGGGCGGGGCGGAAAGTTTCGCTGGATTGCTCGGCGGTGGGGCCTGGTGCGGTTCTCGTGGCGAGGGAGCTTGCTCCCGCTGGGCTGCGCAGCAGCCCCGGAAAAACAGGGCCGCTGCGCGCACCCAGCGGGAGCAAGCTCCCTCGCCACAGGGTCTTGTGTTGATCTTGGGAGCGAACTTGCCCGCCCGATAGGGATCAGTTCCTTACCGCCCCCTGCGTAGGAGCCTCGCGTTTTGTCTCGATTGACTGCTGCATTGCTGCTGGTCCTGCTGACACTGACCGGCAACGTCGCATTCGCAACGGCTGCCGTTCCCGGTACGCCCGCTTCCAGCGAAACCCCGACCGAACCCGAGCCGCTGGTGCAGGGCGGATTGCTCGGCGCCATCAGTTCGAGCATCGACGACGTCCAGGACAAGCTTGACCTGAACCAGAGCCTGGTGGATGCCTGGCGTCTGCGGGCGGATCGGGCGGCGGACGAGGTGGATCGGCTGGTGGACCAGACCTCCCGCTCTTCCTGGCGCGTAGCCGGCGATTTCATGCTGCTGTCCGGCGTCTGGCTGGGGACGTTTGGGCTGATCTGGACCGGCGCCCGCCTGCTGATGCGACGCCTCGGCCCGGGGCGTTGGCTGCGCAGCCGCCGGCGCATTCGCGACCTGCTCGGCTACCTGTTGCCCTACACGCTCCCGGCATTGGTGTGCCTGCCGTTGACGCTGTACGTCAGCCACTTTCTGCAAGTTTCGGTCGGGCGCGCCCTGGCGCTGTGTTTCGCCTACGCCACCAGCAGCGGCATTTTCTCCACCTCGGTGCTGCTCTGCGTGATCGTGATGTTCAACGCCGGGCACAAGCGCCGGGCAGTGTCGATCATCCGCCGCTTCAGCCCGCGGCCGTTGTTTCTGATCGGCTTTCTCGCGGCCCTCAGCGATGCGCTGACCAGCCCGCAGATCGCTCGGCAACTGGGTGGCAATATCACCAGCAGCGTCGCGGTGTTCACCGGACTGTTCGCTTCGGTGATCTTCGGCTGGCTGGTGATTCGCATGCGCCGCCCGGTGGCGCATCTGATCCGCAACCGGCCGCTGGCGCAACGCCTGAAACAGCCGGCCTTGCAGGAGTCGCTGCGGATTTTCTCGGGTTTGTGGAACTGGCCGATCCTGCTGATGGTGCTGGTCTCGGCGGTGAGCCTGATCGGCGTCGGCGAAGATAACCAGAAGGCCCTGCGCTGCGCGTTGTTCACCACCATCCTGCTGATCGCTACGGTGTTTCTCAGTACGGTGTTCCAGCAGGTGTTCAAGTCTCCCCGGTTCGAGACGATCCAGCGCAACAGCGCCTACAAAGGCCGGTTGCTGAGCCTGGCGCATGCCTTGCTGCGAATTGTCATGGCGGTGGCGTTCATTGAAATCCTCGGGCGGATCTGGGGGATCTCGCTGTTCGAGTTCGCCTCGCGCAATGCGGTAGGGCGGGCGATCAGTGATTCATTGAGCCGCATCGGCCTGATCTTCCTGGTGACCTGGCTGACCTGGGTGGTGCTCGACACGGCGATCCAGGAAGCCCTCAAACCGCCGCTGAACAAGCGCGGAGCCCGCCAGCCGAGCACGCGGGTCAAGACCATCCTGCCGTTGCTGCGCAATGCCGCGAAAATCATCCTGGTGGTGATCTGCGCGATCACCACCATGGCCAACCTGGGCATCAACGTCGCGCCACTGCTGGCCGGCGCCGGGGTGGTGGGTCTGGCCATCGGCTTCGGTTCACAGCAACTGGTGCAGGACGTGATCACCGGATTGTTCATCATTATTGAAGACACCCTGTCCATCGGCGATTGGGTGGTGCTCAGTTCCGGCCACGCCGGTACCGTCGAGGGCCTGACCATCCGCACCCTGCGCCTGCGCGACGGCAAGGGCTTCGTCCACTCGGTGCCGTTCGGCCAGATCAAGGCCGTGACCAACCAATCCCGGCAATTCGCCTTCGCGTTCTTCTCGGTGCAGTTCACCTACGACAGCGATGTGGACCAGGCCATCGAGCTGATTCGCGAAGCCGGGCGCTCGATCTCGGAGGACCCGTTCCTCAAGTTCAACCTGCAGGGGCCGCTGGATGTGTTTGGGGTGGATCGGATGGACCTCAATGGCGTGGTGCTGACTGCGCAGTTCCGTACCGTCTCCGGCGGGCAATATGCAGTGAGCCGGGCGTTCAACCAGCGGCTGAAGAAGCTGGTGGATGAGAACCCGGCGGTGCATTTCGCGCAGACTTATCCACAACAGGTGGTGATGCCGCAGCGGTTGGTGGGGGAGCCGAAAGTCGGGGATGCAGTGGCTGATCGATCTCAATAATTTGCTGAGTCATGTAGCGAGGCTGATGGCCTCATCGCGAGCAGGCTCGCTCCCACAGGGATCACCGCTGTTCCTGTGGGAGCGAGCTTGCTCGCGATGGGGCCAGACCTGCTTTTCCTCAACCTTTCTGAATCAGCCTGCTGCGCACCTCAGCCATCCCTTGCTGATCCAACTCCATCCAGAACACCGGTTTGCCAGCGATCAGCGCCGCCGCCGGCACTCCATCGCGGTACACCAACCTATTACTCGCCAACGCCGGCACTTTCGCCCCCGGCAGCAGAGTCCCGGCCAGGTTCAGCGGGTCGACGCCACACACCACGATCAGACTGTTGTCGGTGGGCCGCCGGCGCACCTCGCGCAGTAACGGGATCGCTTCGGGCAGGGCGAACTGCTCGCCCGCCAGCCCACTGACGAAACGCCCGCCGCGAATCTCTCCCCGAGCCTCCAACCGATGGAAGGTGCGCAGCAGTTCGCGCCAGCTCGGCAGCCAATCGGCTTCCCGTTCGAGCAAGCGCCAGAACACCACGCCGTAGCGGCGCAGCAAGGTCATGGCGATGTGTTCCAGGGTTTCGGGCGGGGTCGGCGCCGGGCGGTTGCTTTCAACAGCGGCGGATGCATTGCGGCGCAACAAGGCCCAGCGCCCAGCGTCATCCATGCCGCCGACAAATGCTCCACGTCCGCGTCGACTGCTGCGGGCCTGGCGTTTGCTGGCCGGGGTGATCAGCGCTCGCAGGCCGGCGAAGCTGTCGGCGTTCACCAGCCCGGCACCCACCAGTTCCTGCAAGGCGATTTCCAGCTCGGCGCGCAGCAGATGAGCCTCGTGCAGCAGTTCATCAAAAAACAGTGCGCCATGTTCGCTCAGGGCCTGATGGACTTTTTGCGTCTTGAGCGACAGTTCTTCCAGGGGCGTCTGTTCGGCCAGGCTGCTCCATAGGCCGACCTGGCTGCGCGGCAGCAACACCACTGGTGTGCTGCGCAGCGCGCTGGCCGAAAGCTTTTGTCGGGCGCTCAGGCGCGTCCAGACCAGCCGGCCGCTGCGGCACAACTCATCGAGCCAGGTGGGCGAGTAGTCCTTGATCCGCGCCGGCAGCAAGTCGCTGTCCCAGGCCGAGGCGGCGGCCGGGTAACCTTCAAATTGGCTGACGATTGACGGCAGCACGGCGTTGCCTCGGCCTTGGGTCGATGTGGAAAGGTGCTGCCAGTCGAACAGGAATCGCATGAAGTCCTGCAACATCACCGGCTCGATTTCTCGTCGCAGGCGCTTGACCGTGTAACGATGGATACGCGCCAGCAAATGCCGCTCGCACCATTCTTCCTGGCCGGTGCCCGGCGTGAAGCGACCGCGCAGTACGTAGCCTTGCTGTTCCAGATGAGCCAGAGCCTGGGTGACTGGCGGCGTCGACAGACCCAGCGGGTAGGCAATGGCCTTCAGCGGCAGCGGCCCGAACGCACTGAGCCGGGCGCGGAGCACTTCCACCACGGCTTCGTCGCTGTCCCAGGCTTCATTGAAACCGGCCAGCGGCGTCAGTGGCGGCTGCCATTGGGCCTGTGGATAAATGGCTTGCAGGCAGGTCAGGCGTTCCAAGGCCACCCATAAACCGCGCTCGGCGCTGATCTGTATGTGGCTGGCGCGACCACGCTCGGCCAGCGTGCGCAACCAGTCCAGCCAGGGCCCGTGGGCGCTGGCTTCGCTGTCGGCGATGCAGGCCAGGCTCATCAGCGCTTCGTGCATTTCATCGAGGTTGGTCGGCGTCGGCCAGGCTTCTTCGCGCACCGACTGGATGGCCTCGGCGTCCAGCGCGCCGAGGTCGTCGGTGGACTGTGGGTCGCTCCAGCGCCGGTTGATCACCGCCTGGGTGCGCCGTTCTTCCAGCGGCGCGTCGTCGAGGAAGGTATAGGGCCGGGCACTGAGGATCTCCGCCGCCAGGGGCGAGGGCGCCGGCAGGTCGCGGCTGATCAGCCGAACCTCGCCCGCTTCCATGCGCCGCAGCAGGGCCAGCCAGCCTTCGCTGTCCATGGCTTCGTGCAGGCAATCGTCGAGGGTCTGCTCCACCAGAGGGTGATTGGGAATCTCCCGTTCACCGGCGAGGTTTTCCAGGCAGGCGATCTGGTCCGGGAACACGCTGGCGATCAGGTCTTCGCTTTTCATCCGTTGTATCTGCGGTGCGACCTTGCGCCCGCCGGTATAACGCGGCAGTGCCAGGGCCACGCCGGCGTTCCAGCGCCAGCGCACGCCGAACAGCGGCGCATCCAGCACCGCCTGGACCAGGATCTGTTCGGCGCTGTGGCTGTTGAGGTAGCGCCAGACTTCGTCGAGCTCGAAGCTATGACTGGTGGACAGCGACAACACGATGGCGTCTTCGCTGGCGGCGGCTTGCAGTTCGAAATTGAAGGTGCGGCAGAAACGCTTGCGCAAGGCCAGGCCCCAGGCGCGGTTGATGCGGCTGCCGAAGGGCGTGTGGATAATCAGTTGCGTGCCGCCAGACTCATCGAAGAAGCGCTCCATCAGCAACGTGTCCTGGGACGGCAAGGCGCCGAAGGCCCGGCGTGACGGCGCCAGGTAATCGAGCAGTTGTTCGGCACTCGGCAGATTCAGCTGCAAGGTGCCGGTCAGCCAGTCCAGCGCCGGTTGCAGATCGCCCGGCGTGGCATCAAGCAGTGCGTCGAGCTGGGCTTGCAGGCGCGCCACCGCCACCGACAGTTCAGCGCTACGCCCTGGGGCTTCGCCGAGCCAGAACGGGATGGTCGGCGGCTGGCCTTGGGCATCCTCGACCCGTACGCGACCGGTCTCGACGCGAATGATCCGGTAGGAGGTATTGCCGAGCTGGAACACGTCGCCGGCAATGCTCTCCACCGCGAAATCTTCGTTGACGCTGCCAATGTTCAAGCCCTGGGGTTCGAGCAGCACACTGTAGTCGGCGTTATCCGGAATGGTCCCGCCGCTGGTCACGGCGGTCAGCTTGCTGCCCCGGCGTCCGCGCAGGGTGCGGGTGACGGCATCGCGGTGCAGATAGGCGCTGCGCACGCCCTGGCGACCGTTGAGGCCCTCGGCGAGCATTTGCAGCAAGGCCTGGTAATGGCCTTCATCCAATTCAGCATAGGGCGCGGCGCGGCGGAACATCTGCAGGAGCGCCTGTTCCTGCCATTCCTGGCAACTCACTTCGGCGACGATCTGCTGGGCCAGCACGTCCAGCGGTGCCTTGGGGATGTGCAGGATGTCCAGCTCGCCACGGCGCACGCAGTCGAGCAGGGCGGCGCATTCGATCAGATCGTCGCGGGTGGTGGCGAACAACCGGCCCTTGGGTGTACCGCCGACGTGGTGCCCGGAGCGTCCGACCCGTTGCAGGAACGCCGAGATCGAACGGGGCGAGGCGATCTGGCACACCAGGTCGACATCGCCGATGTCGATACCCAGTTCCAGCGAGGCGGTGGCGATCAGCACCTGCAATTCGCCGCGCTTGAGCCGTTGCTCGGCGTCGAGGCGAAACTCCTTCGCCAGGCTGCCGTGATGGGCCGCCACCGCGTCTTTGCCCAGGCGCTCGCTCAAATGCCGGCTCAAGCGTTCGGCCAGGCGTCTGGTGTTGACGAATACCAGGGTGGTGCGGTGTTCCCGGGCCAGTTCGGCCAGACGGTTGTAGACCAGCTCCCAGACATCGTTGGCCATCACCGCCGACAGCGGCACCGGTGGCACCTCGATGTCCAGATCCCGTGGGCGCGCATGGCCGATGTCGACGATGTCGCAGGTTCGCCCTTCGCCCACCAGGAAACGCGAAACCGCTTCGATGGGTTTCTGCGTGGCGGACAGGCCGATCCGTACCAGCGGTTCGGCGCACAGCGCTTGCAGGCGTTCCAGGCTCAAGGCCAGGTGGCTGCCGCGCTTGCTGGCGGCGATGGCGTGGATTTCGTCGACGATGACTGTGCGGGTGCTGGCGAGCATCTTCCGACCGGAATCCGAGCCGAGCAGCACGTAGAGCGATTCGGGCGTGGTCACTAGGATGTGCGGCGCGTTCTTGCGCATGGCCGAGCGGTCTTTCTGTGGGGTATCGCCGGTGCGCACGGCGGTGGTGATGTGCAGCGGCGGCAGGTCCATTTGTCGCAGCTGTTCGGTGATCCCGGCCAGCGGGTTTTGCAGGTTGATCTGGATGTCGTTGCTCAAGGCCTTGAGCGGTGAGACGTAGACCACCAGGGTCTGGTCCGGCAGGCCGCCCTGTTCCAGGCCGCGATGCACCAGATCGTCGAGCACCGCGAGAAACGCCGTCAGCGTCTTGCCTGAACCGGTGGGCGCGGCCACCAGGGTCGAACGGCGCTGACTGATCAACGGCCACGCCTGGGCCTGGGCGGCCGTGACCGCCGGGAATGTCTGGCTGAACCAGGCGCGCACGGCAGGGTGAAAGCCCGCCATGGCGTGGTCGGCTGCGAGGGGCAGATTCATAGGAGCAGTTATGCGGGTGGGGTGGGGAAGATGCAAGTACCGATCGGGATCTCCGTTACCAGGTTGGGCCTCATCGCGAGCAAGCTCGCTCCCACAGTCAACCGAGTTTCGTCAGACAACATGCAGTCGAATGTGGGAGCGAGCCTGCTCGCGATAGGGCCATCGAGCCGAACCCGAACCCACGATCTGCACTTTACGGATGACGGTTGCGCACTAAACCCGCAAAATGCAACGATTCCGGCGACGCCTGTGGGCGTTGTCGATCCAAATTCTTGTGCCAACAGACTGGGCCTGCTGATTTTATGCGAATGCGCCTTATGTTACTGGGCGGCGGAAATGCCCTTGGGCAGGCGCTGATTCGCCTCGGTGCAGAAGAAGACATCGGTTTTCTTGCCCCCCGCCCGCCCGAAGACGGTTGGGATGCCGCGAGCCTGACGCAACTGCTCGACGACACCCGGCCGGACGCCTTGATCAACCTGGCGTATTACTTCGACTGGTTCCAGGCCGAGGCCGTCAGCGAGCAGCGCCTGGCCAGCCAGGAACGCGCCGTCGAGCGCCTGGCCGAACTGTGCCAGCACCACAACATCGTCCTGGTGCAACCGTCCAGCTACCGGGTGTTCGACGGTTCCCGTGCCACCGCCTACAGCGAGAAGGACGAACCGGTGCCCCTGGGCCTGCGTGGCCAGGCGTTGTGGCGGATCGAGCAAAGCGTACGTGCGACCTGTCCGCAGCATGTGCTGCTGCGTTTCGGCTGGCTGCTGGACGACAGCGCCGACGGCATCCTTGGCCGTTTCCTGGCCCGCGCCGAACAGCCCGAGGAGCTGCCGCTGGCCGACGACCGCCGGGGCAATCCGACGCCGGTGGACGATGCGGCACGAGTGATCATCTCGGTGCTCAAGCAACTCGATTGCGCGGCGCCGCTGTGGGGCACCTATCATTACGCCGGGCACGAAGCGACCACGCCGCTGGCGCTGGGCCAGGCGATCCTCACCGAAGCCCGCGCCCTGCATCCGCTGGCGATCGAGTCGCCCACCGCCCAGGCTCACGCCGCACGGCCGGACGCCGCCGAAGAACCGCAGCACGCGGTGCTGGCCTGCAAGAAAATTCTGCACACTTTCGGGATCAAGCCCCGCGCCTGGCGCGCCGCGCTCCCGGGCTTACTGGATAGGTTCTATCGCCATGGCTGAAGGCCCTGTTTTAATCACCGGCGGTGCGGGTTTCATCGGCTCGCACCTGACCGACGCCCTGCTTGCCAGGGGACATTCGGTGCGCGTCCTCGATGACTTGTCCACCGGCAAGCGCAGCAACCTGCCATTAGATAACCCGGCGGTCGAACTGATCGAAGGCGACGTCGCCGACGCGGCGCTGGTGGCCCAGGCCATGGCCGGTTGCAGCGCTGTGGCGCACCTGGCGGCAGTGGCCTCGGTGCAAGCCTCGGTGGATGACCCGGTACGCACGCACCAGAGCAATTTCATCGGTACCCTGAATGTCTGCGAAGCCATGCGCCAGACCGGCGTGAAGCGCGTGTTGTTCGCCTCCAGCGCCGCGGTCTACGGCAACAACGGCGAAGGCCAGTCCATCGACGAGGACACGCCCAAGGCACCGCTTACACCCTATGCCTCGGACAAACTGGCCAGCGAGTTCTACCTGGATTTCTATCGCCGCCAGCACGCCCTGGAGCCGGTGGTGTTCCGCTTCTTCAACATCTACGGTCCACGTCAGGATCCGTCTTCGCCGTACTCCGGGGTCATCAGCATCTTCAGCGAGCGGGCACAGAAAGGCTTGCCGATCACCGTGTTCGGCGATGGCGAGCAGACCCGGGATTTTGTCTATGTCCAAGACCTGGTGGACCTGCTGGTGCAGGCCATCGAAAAGCCAGAAGTGGAAGTCGGCGCAGTGAACGTCGGCTGGAACCAGGCGACGACCCTCAAGCAAATGCTCCAGGCCCTCGAGCAAGTGGTCGGCAAGTTGCCGCCGATCAGCTACGGCCCGGCGCGCTCTGGTGACATTCGCCACTCGCGGGCGGACAACCAGCGGCTGTTGCAGCGCTTCAGTTTTCCGACGCAAACGCCGATGAGCGTGGGGCTGGCGCGGTTGCTGGGCCGCTGAACCACGGACACCGGAACCTAATGTGGGAGCGAGCCTGCTCGCGATAGCGGTTTGTCAGCCAACATAGAGGCTGACTGATCTACCGCTATCGCGAGCAGGCTCGCTCCCACAGGGATTTGCGCAAGTTTGAAAGTATGGGTCAGAACTTGTAACCCAACCCCACCATATAGATCCACGGATCCACATCGACATTCACCTTGGCCCGTGTCCCGCCGGCCACGGCGTTGTTGTCGACGTAGGCGCTGGTGTCGATGTCGATGTAGCGAATCTGGCCGTTGATCATGATGTTATCGGTCAGCATGTAGTCGGCGCCGACCTGCCACGCCATGCCCCAGCTGTTGCTTGCACGGAAGTTGCTGAAACCGTTGGCGCTGGCGCCACTGCCGACGTGTTCGTCGTAGATCCAGGTGTAGTTGATACCGGCGCCGACGTAGGGTTGAAACGCCGACTTGGCGTCGAGCGGGTAGTAGACCAGGCTCAGGGTCGGCGGCAGGTGCTTGAGGGTGCCGAGTTTGCCGTTGGCCGCGCCGAGAGCGGTGCCTTTGAGCTTCACGTCATGCTCGAACGGCGAAGCCGCCAGCAGTTCGATCCCCAGGTTGTTGGTCAGCATGTAGGCGAAGTTCAAGCCCAGTTGGGTGTCGCTGCTCATGGTCGCCTTGCCGCCCAGGTCGGCGCCGGCCAGCGGGCCACGGTCGACCTTGACGCTGCCGCTGTCGGCCTCTGGATTGACGGTAATGGCGCCGGCGCGAACGATGATATCGCCGGCCGTATGGGCCTGGGCGAGCGGGGCGGCGAGCGCGAGGGCAACGAGCGAAGCGCTGAGCAGAGACTTGTGCATGGGAGCTCCAAAGGGCATTCAAAAAGGATGGCCTATGGTACGAAGCGCTCTGGGGCGGTCTTTTGACTCAGCTCAATGAAAGTGTGATGAGACTTCAGGGGCCTCATCGTCGGATCGCCGCCCGGAGCAAGCTCGCTCCCACCGGGACGGTGCATGCCGATCCAATGTGGGAGCGAGCCTGCTCGCGATGACTATTTAACTGGCGATACGATAATTACCGGACTCACTCCGGCAGCTCATACACATAAATCTTCTCAGCCTCCATCTGATACCCGGCATCGGCCAGTTCGCTGGTGGACGGCTTGACCTGCATCGGCCCTTCGACCCAGTACGGCTGGTACAACTCATCGAGCTTGACCCCGACTTCGCTCTTCACATGCACGATCTGGTTCGACGGCGGTGGTGGTACATGGATGCAGGCGCCGAAATACGGTACCAGCAAGAAATCCGTGGTGCGGCCTTCCTCGCTGACTTCCAGCGGCACGATGTAACCCGGCAAACGAATCTGCTGCCCATCGAGCGCCTTGACCACCGGCGCGTTGGGCATCTCCTGCCTGGCTGCCGGCGCGGACTCGGCGGCCAGGGCGTCGCTCATCTTCGACAGGTCGTGCAGCGGGGTCATGTTCGGCACTTCCGGCGGCGCGTCGGGCGGGATCATTTCCGACCAGGCCAGGTCCCTCGGCTCGGCCGCCCACAGCGGCAGGGCGACCATCATCAACAACGCAAGCAGGGCGCGGGGCATCTTCAATGTCCTCATAAACGGATCGACAGACCATCGGCCAGCGATTGGCGATAGGCGCGCCAGGCCGGCACGCTGCCCATCAGCAGGGCGGCGAGCAGGATGCCAGCCATCAGCGTCCATTCATACTCACTCGGCCAGCCCAGCGGCAGATACAAGCCATAGGCCGACTGCACATAGCCCTGGGCTGCAGCGATCCCGACGTACAGCAGCGCCAGGCCCGATGCGACGCCGGCCAGCGCCAGGGCGAAGGCTTCAAGCACCAGCAGGCTTGCAATGTGCCACGGCGGCGCACCCACCGAACGCAGGATCGCCATCTCCCGGCGGCGCTCGTTGAGGCTGGTGAGGATCGCCGTGAGCATGCCGATCAACCCGGTCAGCACCACGAACAGCGAGATCACGAACAGGGCTTTTTCCGCCGTGCCCATCAGGCTCCACAGTTCCTGCAACGCCACGCCGGGCAGGATCGCCAGCAACGGTTCGCCGCGGAACTCGTTGATCTCGCGTTGCAAGGCAAAGGTCGAAATCTTGCTGTTGAGGCCGAGCATGAACGCGGTGATCGCCTGAGGCGTGAGGTCCATGTTGCGGGCCTGGTCGGCGCTGATGCGGCCGTTGCCCTGGGCTGGCGCACCGTTTTTCCAGTCGATGTGAATCGCCTCCATGCCGCCGAGGCTGATGTGCAAGGTACGGTCCACCGGGGTGCCGGTGCGCTTGAGGATGCCGACCACGGTGAACGGCTTGTCGTCGTGCTTGACCAGGCTGATGGCCGCTACGCCGTGAGCCAGCACCAGTTGGTCGCCGAGCTTGTAATGCAGCGCTTCGGCCACTTCGGCGCCGAGCACCACTTCGAACGGATCGGTGGCGAACGCCCGGCCATCGGCCAGCGCCAGGTGTTGTTGGCGACCGTACTGGTAATGCTCGAAGTAGGCTTCGGTGGTGCCCATCACCCGATAACCGCGATGGGAATCGCCCAGGGACATGGGAATCGCCCATTTCACTTTCGGGTTGCTGGCGAAGTGTTCGAAGCTGTCCCAGCGGATGTTATTAGTGGCATTGCCGATGCGAAACACCGAGTACAGCAACAGGTTCACCGAGCCCGAGCGGGCGCCGACGATCAGGTCAGTGCCGCTGATGGTGCTGGCGAAACTGGCCCGCGCCTCGGTGCGTACCCGCTCCACCGCCAGCAGCAGGCAGACGGACAGCGCAATGGCGAAAACGGTGAGGATCGCGGTGAAGCGGCGGTTCGCCAGGCTGGCCATGGCTAGACGGAACAGATACATCTCAGACCTCGAGTGGCTTGGCGGCGCGATTGAGATCGGCCAGCGAGAGGTTGCGGTCAAACAGCGCTGCCAGGCTCTGGTCATGGCTGACGAATAGCAGGCTCGATCCGGCGTCGCGACATTCAGCGAACAACAACCGCAGGAAGTTTTCCCTCGCGTCGTAGTCCAGTGCCGAGGTCGGTTCGTCGGCGATCACCAGTTCCGGTTGGCCGATCAAGGCCCGGGCGGCGGCGACCCGTTGCTGTTGGCCAATGGACAGCGAGTCGGCGCGCCGTCCGAGCAGGTTCGGATCGGTCAGGCCCAGGTGGGCCAGCAAGGTTGCGGCGGCCTGATCGACACTGCCGTGGCGCTGTACGGCCCGCTGCGCCCGTAGCTTGGAAAAGTGGCAGGGCAACTCGACATTCTCGCGCACCGAGAGAAACGGCAGCAGGTTGAACTGCTGGAAGATGTAGCCGGTGTGATCCACGCGAAACCGGTCGCGACGGCCGGCGCCCAGCGCGCTGAGCTCCTGGCCGAGCAGGCGGATGCTGCCGCGATCCGGCACCTGCACCCCACCCAGAAGCCCCAGAAGCGTGGTCTTGCCACTGCCGCTGGGCCCCTTGAGAAATAGCGTTTCACCGGACTCCAGGCGAAACGCCGGGATGTCCAGCAATGGCGGATGCCCGGGCCAGCTGAAAACCAGGTCGGACAGTTCGATGAGAGCTTGGGTCATGTTGGCCGATGTCAGGATGATGGGAATAGCCCCTTGTGGGAGCGAGCCTGCTCGCGAAAGCAATGGGTCAGGCGACATCTATGTTGGATGTGCCGGCCTCTCGCGAGCAGGCTCGCTCCCACATTGGATATGTGGTGAATGCAGATTCTGCTTCACATCAGATCCCACAGGGTTTTGCAGTGTACTTAGAACTTCAGGGCCGGTGCCTCGGCCGTCACTTCCCCGCCTTGCTGGCCGTTCGGGCCGATCAGTTGTACCAGGATCTTCCGAGTGGCCGGGAAGGCTTTGAACAGGGGCGCCAGGTCCAGATGCGTCAAGGCGCCGGGCGCGACACAACGGAACTGGTAATGGGCGTGGATTTCACTGTGTTCGTGGTGCTCGTCGCCATCGTCATCGGCGTCTTCGGCATGGTCCGCGTGTCCCGGTTCGTCGCCGAACAACGGGCTTTCCAGTTCCTGCTGCTCCAGGGAGCACTTGGCATCGGCGAGGTTGATCAACGCCGCCGGTTTCTCCAGTTTCGCCCGCACCGCGGCCACCTTGGCTTTGTCGGCGGCGCTGGTGGCGGCGTGTTCGAAGCCCACCAGGTTCATCGCCGGGCTGTCGAGCTCCAGCTCCAGGGTCTCGCCGTCCAGTGAGGCATTGAGCCGGCCAACGCCATGTTCATGGGCGCCCAGGCTCCCGTGCTCATGGTCGTGATCGTGATCATGCTCGACAGCCGCATGGGCGACAGCCAATGGCAGCAGGGCGAACGGCAGGGCGAGAAGCAGACGGCGCATGACGGATCTCCGGAAATACATGACGTGTTATGTGATCTTATAACAAAACTGCGCAGAGTTTGACCGTCTGCTTGGCGTCGCGCAAGGCCCATGGGAGCATGGGCAGATGAAATTTTCAGGAGCACGGTAATGTTGCGGATACGCGGAACCGTCGGTGATTGGCCGGTGGACTTGACGATTGAAATGGATGAGGGCGACTGGGCGCAGCTCGGCGCGCAACTGCAGGCGGTCAAGCCCGAGAGCGCTGCAACACCGATGGCCAAGCCGGTAAATCAGGATGATGCCCAGTGGCAGATCGCCAAGGAACTGCTGCGCAAGGCCGGGCAGTTGAGCGGTCCGGACCTGCTCGAACAGCTCGAGGGCCTGACCGGCAGCGCCTCGGCGGGCAAGCGCCTGCTGGTGCGCTTGCGCCATTGTGCCGAGGTCAAGGTGCTGAGCGGCGGGGATACGCCGCTCTATAGCTGGATCGAAGCGACGAGCTCAAAGCCGCAAGCTGCAAGCTAAGACAGTCTTGCAGCTTGAAGCTTGAAGCTTGAAGCTTGAAGCTTGAAGCTTGAAGCTTGCAGCTGCTCCTCTAATACAGCGCCGCAAACAGCTTGCGACGATAAGTCGTCACCAGCGGATGATCGTTGCCCAACAGTTCGAACACTTGTAGCAAGGTCTTGTGGGGCAGGCCTTCGCTGTAGCTACGGTTGCGCATGAACAGCTTGAGCAGCGCGTCGAGGGCCGGTTCGTATTGCTGACGGGCCAGTTGCTGGATCGCCAGTTGGTACACCGCTTCGTCGTCTTGTGGGTCTTTTGCCAGGCGCGCCTTGAGCTCGGCGGCATCCGGCAGGTCTTTCGCCAGGCCGAGGAACTGGATCTGCGCCTTGGCACCCGCCAGGGCGGCCTTGTGTTCGTCGCTTTTCACTGCGTCGAGCACCGTCTGGGCTTCACCCAGTTCACCGCGTTCAGTCAGGCAACGGGCATACAGGATCAGCGCCTTGGCGTTGGTGTTGTCTTCGCCTAGCAACACCGTGAGCAGCGCTTCGGCGTCCGCGAAACGACCGTCGTCGAACAGCGCCTGGGCCTGCTCGAACGGGTCGGCGGCGGCTGGCGGAGGCATCTGCACGTGCGGCTCAAGCATCGCCCGCACGGCTGATTCCGGCTGGGCCCCGGCGAAGCCATCGACCGGTTGGCCGTCCTTGAACAGCACCACGGTCGGCAGGCTGCGGATGCCGAAGCGCGCGACGATGTCTTGTTCGATGTCGCAGTTGACCTTGGCCAGCAGCAATTCACCCCGATAGCTCTCGGCAATGCCTTGCAGCATCGGCATCAGCGCCTTGCACGGTGCACACCACTCGGCCCAGAAATCCACCAGCACTGGTTTGTGGAAGGAGTTGGCGATCACCGACTGGTCGAAATCGGCGGTGGTGGCGTCGAAGATGTAGGGCGTGTCCTGGGTCATGGGAATCTCGTAGAACGCTTGGATGGGGCAACTATAAGGCTTGGTGGGATGGGCTGAAAGCGCAGGCGATGCTCAGGGATATGTGTCGACTGGCAGGGCCTCATCGCGAGCAAGCTCGCTCCCACAGAAGGAGCGTCGTGCGCAAATGATGTGAACAACGGGAAACCCTGTGGGAGCGAGCTTGCTCGCGATGCTTTTGGAGCTAACGCCGCGCGTGATACAGGCTCACATGCCGAAACTCCTCAGGCTCAGCCAGGTCCGGCAAGGTCATGGCCTGGAGCATCTCGATGCGTCGGTACAGCGGATGCTGAAAATCGCGCACCCGGGAATCAGCTACCAAGGACTCGCGGCCGCGACTGAGAAAGTGGTCGAGTAACGGCAGGTTGGCCCGGTCGTAGAGCACGTCGGCGACCAGGATCAGGTCGAAGCGGTCGGCCTCGGCGAAAAAATCCGCCGAATAACCCAGCTCCACGCCATTGAGCGCGGCATTGGCTTGGCAGGCGGCAATCGCCAGCGGATCGAGGTCGCACGCCACCACTTCCAGCGCTCCGGCCTTGACCGCCGCGATGCCCGCCACGCCGGAACCGGCGCCAAAATCCAGCACCCGCTTGCCCGCCACCCACTGCGGCCGCTCGGCCAGGTAGCGCGCCATCGCCAGGCCGCTGGCCCAGCAGAAGCTCCAATAGGGCGGCTCATGAAGGATGCGCCGGGTTTCTTCCGGGCTGAAGGCGCGGTCCATGTTGTCGCCGTCGATCAACCACAGCTTCAGGTCAGTGCCGGGCAGCGGGCAGGCCACCAGGCGCGCATCGCCGAGCAACTCGCCCAAGGCGCGTTGCAGGTCGTGTGGTGCATTCACGGTGCTTTGACGAATTGCAGGGCGCCCAGGGCCTGGGTGGTCGGTTGGCTGATGCGTTGTTCCGGCAGATGCAGGATCAATTGGCCGGATTGGCTGGCGCGACCGCGCAGTTCCACCCGGGCGCCGGCAGGAAAGGCTTCGGGGTTGAAGCGCAGGCGGAAGGGCAGGGCCTGGTTGGTACCGATCAGGCTGGAGCTGGCGAGCAACTGTTGCGGACGGTCCTTGTCGTCGATCACCAGCAGCGCCAGTTCAACTTCCGCGCCGGCCGGGACGCCTTCGAGAGTGCCGCTCAATTCACGCTGATATGCTGGCAATGGCCCCAGCTCAGCTGCGTGGCGGGCTTTTTCCTGGGCCTGTTTCGGCGCCGGTGCCGGTGCGGGCGCGGCGGGCTTGGGCGCGTCGCTGCTGCACGCCATCAGCAGGCTGAAAAGACTGAGCAAAACGAGCGATCGTAGCGGCATGTGTGGCTCCGGCAAGGTAAATTCCATGGATCAGGTGGTAAGCCCGTCTGTATACCGTAAACCCTATGGCTTGTCTTGCCAGTGGGATGCGCTACCATGGCCCTCCCTTTTTTTGTTGCCTGCCACCATGCACTGTCCCTTCTGCGGTGCCAACGACACCAAAGTCATCGACTCGCGACTGGTCGCCGAGGGCGAACAGGTCCGCCGCCGCCGCGAATGCCTGGCCTGCGGCGAACGTTTCACCACGTTCGAGACCGCTGAACTGGTGTTGCCGCGCCTGATCAAAACCGACGGCAGCCGCCAGCCGTTCGACGAAGACAAACTGCGCGCCGGCATGCAGCGCGCCCTGGAAAAACGCCCGGTGAGCGTCGAGCGCCTGGAAGCGGCGCTGGTGCACATCAAGCACAAGCTGCGGGCCACCGGCGAGCGCGAGGTCAAGTCCCTGGTGGTCGGCGAGCTGGTGATGGCCGAGCTGCAGAAGCTCGACGAAGTCGCCTACATCCGCTTCGCCTCGGTGTACCGGCGCTTCCAGGACCTGAATGAATTCCGCGAGGAAATCGACCGCCTGGCCCGTGAACCGGTGAAAGAATGACCGGCCCGGCGCAACAGGCGGTGCTCGATGCCCACTACATGGCCCGCGCCCTGGAACTGGCGCGGCGCGGCCATTACACCACTCACCCCAATCCCCGGGTCGGTTGCGTGATCGTGCGCGACGGGCAGATTGTCGGTGAAGGCTGGCACGTGCGTGCCGGTGAACCTCATGCCGAGGTCCACGCTTTGCGCGCAGCCGGTGAGCTGGCCCGAGGCGCCACCGCCTACGTCACGCTGGAACCTTGCAGTCATCACGGGCGCACGCCGCCCTGTGCCGATGCGCTGGTCAACGCTGGAGTGGCACGGGTAGTCGCGGCGATGCAGGACCCGAACCCGGAGGTCGTCGGTCGCGGCCTGCAACGGCTGGCCGAGGCCGGTATCGCCACCCAAAGCGGCGTGCTGGAGGGCGAAGCGCGCCAGCTCAACCCGGGCTTCCTCAAGCGCATGGAGCACGGCCTGCCGTTCGTGCGGGTCAAGCTCGCCATGAGTCTCGACGGTCGCACCGCCATGCAAAGCGGCGAAAGCCAATGGATCACCGGTCCGGCTGCGCGCTCGGCGGTGCAACGGCTGCGGGCCCAGGCCAGTGTGGTACTGACCGGCGCCGACACGGTGCTGGCGGACAACGCCCGGCTGACCGTGCGTGCCGATGAACTGGGCCTGGACGCGGAGCAAACCGCGCAGGTCATGAGCCGTCCGCCGTTGCGGGTGCTGGTGGACGGACGCCTGCGGGTGCCGCTGGACGCGCCATTCTTCAAGGCCGGCCCGGCGCTGGTCGCCACGTGCATGGCGGTGGAAGAACAGTACGCCAACGGCCCTGAATGCATGATCGTTGCGGGAGATGACGGCCAGGTCGACCTGCATCGTTTGCTCAAGGAACTGGCGGCCCGTGGCGTCAACGAGGTGCTGGTGGAAGCCGGTCCGCGCCTGGCGGGAGCCTTTGCCCGGCTGGGGCTGGTGGATGAGTTCCAGATTTTCTTCGCCGGCAAGTTCCTGGGCTCCACTGCGCGACCGTTACTGGACTGGCCACTGGCGCAGATGAAGGACGCCCCGGCGCTGAAAATCACCGAAATCCGCGCCGTGGGCGATGACTGGCGAGTCATAGCCGTTCCCGTCTCGCCGGCCAGCGTATAATTCCCGGCCTTCGCTCAAGCGGCGGCCCGTTCTCGAGGAGGACTCCATGTTTACCGGCATTATCGAATCCATTGGCAGCATCCGCGCACTCACCCCCAAGGGCGGCGATGTGCGGGTCCACGTCGAAACCGGCAAGCTCGACCTGAGCGACGTCAAACTGGGCGACAGCATCGCGGTCAACGGTGTATGCCTGACCGCGGTGGAACTGCCCGGCAATGGTTTCCTGGCCGATGTCAGCCGCGAAACCCTCGACTGCACCGCCATGAATGACCTCAAGAGCGGCAGCCCGGTCAACCTGGAAAAAGCCCTGACCCCCACCACCCGTCTGGGCGGCCATCTGGTCAGTGGCCATGTGGACGGCGTCGGCGAAGTGGTGTCGCGCAGCGATAACGCCAGGGCCGTGGAGTTTCGTATCCGCGCCCCGAAAGAACTGGCCAAATACATCGCCCACAAGGGCTCGATCACCGTCGACGGCACCAGCCTGACGGTCAACGCGGTGGATGGCGCCGAGTTCCTGCTGACGATCATCCCGCACACCTTGAGCGAGACCATCATGGCCTCGTACCGGCCGGGGCGCCGGGTCAACCTGGAAGTCGACCTGCTGGCCCGCTACCTGGAGCGCCTGTTGCTCGGCGACAAGGCCGCAGAGCCGGCCTCCGGCAGCAACATCACTGAAAGCTTTCTGGCCGCCAACGGCTATCTGAAATCCTGACCCAAGGGGGTGCCGCGTGGCGCTCAATAGCATCGAAGAACTGGTTGAAGACATCCGCCAAGGCAAGATGGTCATCCTCATGGATGACGAAGACCGCGAGAATGAAGGCGACCTGATCATGGCCGCCGAATGCTGCAAGGCCGAGCACATCAATTTCATGGCCAAGCACGCCCGTGGTCTGATTTGCATGCCGATGACCCGCGAACGTTGCGAGCTGCTGAAACTGCCGCTGATGGCCCCGCGCAACGGTTCGGGCTTCGGCACCAAGTTCACCGTGTCCATCGAGGCCGCCGAGGGCGTGACCACCGGTATCTCCGCAGCCGACCGTGCGCGCACCGTGCAGGCTGCGGCCGCCCGGGACGCCAAGGCCGAGGACATCGTCAGCCCCGGTCACATCTTTCCGCTGATGGCCCAGGCCGGCGGCACCCTGGCCCGCGCCGGCCATACCGAAGCGGCGTGCGACCTGGCGCGCATGGCCGGTTTCGAGCCTGCCGGCGTGATCTGCGAAGTGATGAACGATGACGGCACCATGTCCCGTCGCGCCGAACTGGAAACCTTCGCCGCCGAACACAACATCAAGATCGGCACTATTGCCGACCTGATCCACTACCGGATGATCCACGAGCGTACCGTTCAGCGGATTGCCGAGCAGCCGTTGGACAGCGAACTGGGCCAGTTCAACCTGGTGACCTACCGTGATTCGGTAGAAGGCGACGTGCACATGGCGCTGACCCTGGGCACCGTGTGTGCCGAAGAGCCGACCCTGGTGCGCGTGCACAACATGGACCCGCTGCGCGACCTGCTGATGGTCAAGCAGCCCGGCCGCTGGAGCCTGCGGGCCGCCATGGCCGCGGTGGCCGAGGCCGGCAGCGGCGTGGTGCTGCTGCTCGGGCACCCGCTGGATGGCGACGTGTTGTTGGCGCATATCCGCGAAACCGGCGATCAGGCGGCGGTGAAAAAACCGACCACTTACAGCATCGTTGGTGCCGGTTCGCAGATCCTCCGCGACCTGGGTGTGCGTAAAATGCGCCTGATGAGCGCACCGATGAAGTTTAATGCGATATCCGGTTTCGACCTGGAAGTTGTAGAATACGTGCCCTCCGAATAATGGCCCGGGATTTCGGCATCGTTGTTCAGACTTGTGATTGATTGTGGCGAGGGAGCTTGCTCCCGCTTGGGTGCGCAGCGCCCACAAGAAGGGCCGCTTCGCAGCCCAGCGGGAGCAAGCTCCCTCGCCACGAGTACGCAAGTGAACGACATGGCGCAATCGAGGCTCTGTATTCAAGGCTAAATATCACCAAGGAGCGCGTACCGAAACGCGCTCTGGCTCTTTAAGAGATCTGACGAATGACCCTGAAGACCATCGAAGGTACCTTCATCGCCCCTAAAGGCCGCTACGCTCTGGTAGTGGGCCGTTTCAACAGTTTCGTGGTCGAGAGCCTGGTTGGCGGTGCGGTCGATGCCTTGGTTCGCCATGGCGTGAACGAAAGCGACATCACCATCATCCGCGCCCCTGGCGCCTTCGAAATTCCGCTGGTTGCGCAAAAAGTCGCTCAAAAGGGCGAATTTGCAGCGATCATCGCCCTGGGCGCGGTCATTCGTGGCGGTACTCCGCACTTCGAATACGTGGCCGGCGAATGCACCAAGGGCCTGGCCCAGGTGTCCATGGAGTTCGGCGTACCGGTCGCCTTCGGCGTACTGACCGTCGATTCCATCGAGCAAGCCATCGAACGTTCCGGCACCAAGGCCGGTAACAAAGGCGCCGAAGCTGCCCTGTCCGCCCTGGAAATGGTCAGCCTGCTGGCGCAGTTGGAGGCCAAGTGATTAGCGACGAAAGCGATCGTTTCAACCCGCGCGATCCCAAGCCGGCCGATGCCGGCAAGCCATCGAAAAGCGCCAAGCGTCGCGAAGCCCGTCAGCTCGCGACTCAAGCGTTGTATCAATGGCACATGGCCAAGCAGTCGTTGAACGAGATCGAGGCGCAGTTTCGCGTCGACAACGATTTCGCCGATGTCGACGGTGCGTATTTCCGCGAGATCCTTCATGGGGTACCGCAGTTCAAGACCGAGATCGACACCGCGCTCGCGCCTTGCCTGGACCTGACCATCGAAGAGCTGGACCCGGTCGAACTGGCGGTCCTGCGCCTGTCCACCTGGGAACTGCTCAAGCGCGTCGACGTACCGTATCGCGTGGTGATCAACGAAGGGATCGAACTGGCGAAAGTCTTCGGCTCCACTGACGGCCACAAATTCGTCAACGGCGTCCTCGACAAGCTCGCCCCGCGCCTGCGTGAAGCCGAAGTGAAAGCGTTCAAGCGCTGACCGACGCTTGCACCGGTGTCCTGTCTCGCCAATGCGTTCGTTTTTGTCGAGTGACTGTTGGTGCCGGGCAACGCAGTATGGCGCCAACAGGCGCCGACAAAAAAAAGAACAGCATGGGTGAGGCAGGATACTTGATGGGCGAATTCGAGCTGATCCGCAACTACTTCGCTGCCGCGCCCTGCGCGCAGGGCGGCGAGGGCGTTGCGCTGGGGATCGGCGACGACTGCGCATTGCTGGCCGTTCCTGCCGGGGAACAGCTGGCGGTGTCCACCGACACGCTGGTGGCCGGTGTGCACTTTCCCGAACCTTGCGACCCGTTCCTGCTCGGCCAACGTTCGTTGGCCGTGGCGGTCAGTGACCTGGCTGCCATGGGCGCCAAGCCCCTTGCCTTTACCCTTGCCCTGACCTTGCCGACGGTGACCGCCGATTGGCTGCAAGCCTACGCCCGTGGCTTGAACCAGATGGCCCAGGCTTGTGGCGTGGCGCTGGTAGGGGGGGACACCACGCGTGGGCCGTTGAGCCTGACCATGACCGTGTTTGGCCGCGTGCCGTCCGGCCAGGCCTTGACCCGCAGCGGCGCACAGCCTGGCGATTTATTGTGTGTCGGCGGTGAACTGGGCGATGCCGCCGGTGCCTTGCCGCTGGTGCTCGGCCAACGCAGCGCTGAACCGGATGTCGCCGAACCGCTGTTGGCCCATTACTGGTCACCGCGCCCGCAGCTCGACCTGGGCCTGGCGTTGCGTGGCAAGGCCAGTGCGGCGATGGATATTTCCGATGGCCTGCTGGCCGATTGCGGCCACATCGCCCTGGCGTCCGGTGTCGCATTACAAGTGGAACGGGACCGGCTGCCGCTGTCCAACGCTTTACAGGCGTTTCTTGGTCGCACGCTCGCGCAGGACGCCGCCCTGAGTGGCGGTGACGACTATGTGCTGTTATTCACCGTGCCGCCGGCCCCATTGTCGGTATTGCAGGCCGAAGGCTGGCCGGTCCACGTAATCGGCTCGGTCATGGCCGGAGAGGGCGTCACACTGGTTGACGGCTCCGGGCACGACATCACTCCGACAATTCGGGGTTATCAACATTTTCGGGAGACACCGTGACAGATCATCCCAATCAGGTCCCGGCAGAGTTCGTTCCGCCCTCGGTCTGGCGCAACCCATGGCATTTCATGGCATTCGGCTTCGGTTCGGGCACCTTGCCCAAGGCTCCGGGCACCTGGGGCTCGCTGGTTGCGCTACCCTTCATACCGTTGTGGCAGATGTTGCCGGACTGGGGCTACTGGCTGATGCTGGGCATCACCATGCTGTTTGGCTTCTGGTTGTGCGGCAAAGTGGCGGATGACCTGCGAGTGCACGATCATGAGGGTATCGTCTGGGATGAAATGGTCGGTATGTGGATCACCCTCTGGCTGGTGCCTGAAGGCTGGTACTGGCTGTTGACGGGTTTTGTGGTGTTCCGCTTCTTCGATATCCTCAAGCCGTGGCCGATCCGCTGGATCGACCGACATGTGCATGGAGGTGTAGGGATCATGCTTGATGATGTACTGGCCGGGGTCTTTGCCTGGCTGGCAATGCAAGGATTGGTGTGGTGTTTCACCTGAGGGAGTCAGGAATGGGCGTGAGTCGCGCACTGTTGCTGTTGTTGTGTCTGGGGATCTGTCTCGGTGTTCGGGCGGCCGACCAGGCGCCGCTGCCGGGCAAGGTCCGCGCCGCCAGCGAAGAGTGGGCGGCTTATACCCAGGCCGACGGCCAGGGCATGGGCTGGGATATCTTGCGCGAGGTGTTCGAACCCGAAGGCGTCAAGCTGGAGATCCGCAGCGTGCCCTATACCCGTTCCACAGGGCTTGTGCAGCGTGGCGAAGCCGACGTCCAGGTCGGCGCCTACCGCGATGAAACCGAAGGCGTGCTCTATCCAAAGTGGCATTACGACGTCGATCACATCTACGCGCTGGGGCTGATGAGCAAGCCGGCGCCCACGTTGGCGACATTGGGCAATTACCGCCTGGTCTGGATGCGCGGCTACGAGTACAACAGCTACCTGCCCAATGTCCGTCGCTTCAATGAAATCCACCGTGCCGTGGGTATTCTGCCAATGCTGGTGCACGATCGCGCCGACTTCTATATCGATGCGTTGATGGAAATCCAGGACGTGCTCTCCAAGACCGACAACCCTCAGCAGTTCAGGCTCACGCCGCTGATCAATCTGCCGCTCTACCTGGGGTTTGCCAACACCGAGAATGGTCGGGCATTACGGGCGTTGTATGATCGGCGCATGGAGGTACTGGTCAAAAGCGGCCAGTTGAAGCCGATTTTCGAGCGTTGGAAGCAACCTTACCCATTCGACGAGAACGGCAAGCCACCCAAGCCGTAATCAAACTTTTCGATGGTAATAGACGACAATTCAGCCTAAGCGTCCGCCCGGACCTGCTGTTACAATGCCTGCCTCTGCGAATCTCCAGTACTAGATCAGGAGCACACCGGTGCCTGTCGTTTTTGTTGCCGCTTCCAAGCTGCCAACGCCCTTTGCGCAATTCACCATGCATGGTTTTCTCGATGAAGCCACCGGCCGCGAGCACGTGGTGCTGAGCCTGGGGGATATCGCCGATGGCGCGCCGGTGCTTGGCCGCCTGCACTCCGAATGCCTGACGGGCGATGCCCTGTTCAGTCAGCGCTGCGATTGTGGTTCGCAACTCGAAGCCGCGTTGCAGGCCATCGCCCGTGAAGGCCGTGGCGTGCTGCTGTACCTGCGCCAGGAAGGGCGTGGCATAGGCCTGTTGAACAAGATCCGCGCCTATGAGTTGCAGGATGGGGGCGCCGATACGGTGGAAGCCAACGAGCGCCTGGGCTTTGCCGCTGATCTGCGCGACTACAGCATCTGCCTGCCGATGCTGGAGCATCTGGGTGTCAAGTCGCTGCGACTGATGACCAACAACCCGCGCAAGGTCAAGGCGATGACTGACATGGGCATCGTGGTGGCCGAACGCGTGCCGCTGCACACCGGGCACAATCCCCACAACAAACTCTACCTGGCGACCAAGGCCAGCAAGCTCGACCACATGATGGGCAACGAGCATCAGGGCGAGGTTGACCGGGCGTGACCCGTGGTCAGGTCCGGCGGCGATTGGCCGTCAAATGGTGGCAATATCTGGCGCTGGCCTTGCTGCCGTTGTTCGTGATCAACGCAGTGTTCGGTCAGGGCGAAGCGATTCTGCCAGTGTTGGCGATGCCGCTGTTCATCGCGGGCCTGGCCTCGATGTTTGTCAGCCTGCGGTTTTTCGGGCCTTACAAGAATGCCTTGGTGTCCACCCAGAAAGCCCTCGACACACCCCAGGAGCCTGAAGCCTGGATCACCCTGGCAGCCCGTCGCCGCGCTGCGCTCCTGGTTGCGGGGCTGCCGGCCTGGATCGGTGCGCTGGCGGTATTCGTGGGGTTGGAAGCGGTGCCGTTGATCCTGTTGGCGCTGTCGACGGCGGTGCTGTTCTACCTGTATCGCATCCCGCGTCAGCTCGGCTGATAGCACAACTCCTGTGGGAGCGACCCTGCTCGCGATAGCGGTATGTCAGTCAACGAATCATTGGCTGATCTACCGCTATCGCGAGCAGGCTCGCTCCCACAGGTTTTTTGTTGCTTGAAAATTATCGGCCCAGCAACTGCAACCGCTGGCGCACGGATGCTTCGATCCCGGCTTCATCCAGCCCACATTCCGCCAGCATCTGCGCTGGCTTCGCGTGTTCGACGTAGATATCCGGCAGCCCCAGGTGCAGCACGGGCTTGAGAATGTTGTCGCGGGCCAGGAATTCGCTGACCGCCGCGCCGGCACCACCCATGATGGCGTTTTCCTCGATGGTCACCAGCAGTTCGTGGCTGCCGGCGATCTCGCGTACCAAGGCTTCGTCCAGGGGTTTGACGAAACGCATGTCCACCACGGTGGCGCCCAGGGTCTCGGCGACTTTCATGGCTTCGGCCAGTTGTACGCCAAATACCAGCAGGGCAGTCTGCTTGCCTTGGCGGCGAATGACACCCTTGCCGATCTCAATGGGTTCGAGGTCGGCGTCGATGGTGGCGTTCGGGCCGGTGCCACGTGGGTAGCGCACCGCCGCCGGGCCATTGAACAGGTGGCCGGTGGTGAGCATCTTGCGCAACTCGTTCTCGTCGCTCGGGGTCATCACCAGCATGCCGGGGATGCAGCGCAGGAACGACAGGTCGAAGCTGCCGGCGTGGGTCGGGCCGTCTTCGCCCACCAGGCCTGCGCGGTCGATGGCGAACAGCACGTCGAGGTTCTGCACCGCCACGTCATGTATCAACTGGTCATAGCCGCGTTGCAGGAAGGTCGAGTAGATCGCCACCACCGGCTTGGCGCCTTCGCAGGCCATGCCGGCGGCGAGCGTCACGGCGTGTTGCTCGGCGATCGCTACGTCGAAGTAGCGCTGCGGGTAACGCTCGCTGAAGGCCACCAGGTCCGAGCCTTCCTTCATCGCCGGGGTGATGCCCACCAGGCGCGGGTCGGCGGCGGCCATGTCGCACAGCCACTGGCCGAACACGCCGGAATACTTCGGTCCACCGGCCTTTTTCGGTGCGGCGGCGGGGGCGTCCAGCGGTTCGAGCTTGGTGATGGCGTGGTAACCGATGGGGTCGACTTCCGCCGGGGCGAAGCCTTTGCCCTTCTTGGTGACCACGTGCAGGAACTGCGGGCCCTTTAGATCGCGCATGTTGCGCAGCGTGGCGATCAGCGTCGGCAGGTCGTGGCCGTCGATCGGGCCGATGTAGTTCCAACCCAGCTCTTCGAACAGCGTGCCGGGCACCAGCATGCCCTTGGCGTACTCCTCGGTGCGGCGGGCGATTTCCCAGGCACCGGGCAGGCGCGACAGCACCTTCTTGCTGCCTTCGCGCATGCTGGCGTAGGTGCGGCTGGAGAGGATCTTCGCCAGGTAGTTGGATAATCCGCCGACATTGCGCGAGATCGACATGTCGTTGTCGTTGAGGATCACCAGCATGTTGGCGTTGACTTCCGGCGCGTGGTTCAGCGCCTCGAACGCCATGCCTGCGGTCAGTGCGCCATCGCCGATCACCGCAATTGCCTTGCGCTCGCTGTTCTGCAGGCGGGCGGCAATCGCCATGCCCAGGGCGGCGCTGATGGAGGTGCTGGAGTGGCCGACGCCAAAGGTGTCGTATTCGCTCTCCGAACGGCGCGGGAATGCAGCCACGCCATCCTTCTGGCGCAGGGTGCCCATGCGCGCACGGCGGCCGGTCAGGATCTTGTGTGGATAGGCCTGGTGCCCGACGTCCCACACCAGTCGGTCGTCCGGGGTGTCGAACACGTAATGCAGGGCGATGGTCAGCTCGATGACGCCCAGGCCCGCACCGAAGTGCCCGCCGGTCTGGCCGACCGTGTAGAGCAGTTCCAGGCGCAACTCATCGGCCAGGGTTTCCAGCTCGGCTTCACCCAGCCGGCGCAGGCCGTCCGGCGTGTTGGCGCGGTCCAGCAGCGGCGTGGTCGGGCGTTTGCGGGGAATCTCTTGAAACGTCGTGGGCATCAGGCGAATCGTTATAGGTATAGAAAGAGGCGGCAGTTTACCCTATGCATCGCAAGCTGCCCACGCGTTGGCCGGAACTTGGCCGATACGCACTTATGAATGGGTGGACCCTGTATCAACTGCGTCGTTCGACGATATAACGCGCCAAGTCGCGCAACGGCTCGGCCGCCGCGTCAAACGGTCGCAACGCTTCCAGGGCCTGGTCGCGCAATTCCAGGGCGTAGGCCTTGGCGGCATCGAGGCCCAGCAGGGCCGGGTAGGTCGGCTTGTCGCGGGCGATGTCGGCACCCTGGCGTTTGCCCAGGGTCTGGGTATCGCTTTCCACGTCGAGGATGTCGTCCTGCACCTGGAACGCCAGGCCGATGGCCCGGGCATAGGTCTGCAAGGCTTGCAACTGGACGGGCGTGGCCCGGCCGCTGGCCAGGGCACCGAGTTTGACGCTGGCCTCGATCAGCGCGCCGGTCTTGTGCCGGTGCATGTATTCCAGGGCGCTCTGATCCAGCTTCAGGCCCACCGAACCCAAGTCGATGGCCTGGCCGCCGACCATGCCAGCGGGGCCCGCCGCCAATGCCAAGGCGCTGACCATGTCCAGGCGAATCTGCGCCGGGCAATCGCTAAGGGTCGGGTCCAGCAAGGCGGTGAAGGCCAGGCTCTGCAAGCCATCGCCGGCGAGGATTGCGCAGGCTTCGTCGAATTGCTTGTGGGTGGTCGGCTGGCCGCGACGCAGGTCGTCATCGTCCATCGCCGGCAAGTCATCGTGAACCAGCGAATACGCGTGAATCAGCTCCACCGCGCAGGCCGCGCCGTTGGCCTGTTCGGCCACGCCGCCCAAGGCTTCACAGGCGGCGTAGGCGAGCAGTGGACGTACACGCTTGCCGCCGTTCATCACGCTGTAGCGCATGGCTTCGTACAAGCGCCCCAGCTCCGGACTCGGGGCGGTGAACAGGGTGTCCAGCGCAGCATTGACCCGGGCCTGGCTGCTGGCCTGATAAGCATCGATCATTCAGGCTGTTCCGCGTCGAAAGGCTCTTCGGTCAGTTCACCGTCGCGCTCGAGCAGCAACTGCACCTTCTGCTCGGCCTGGGCCAGCGCCGCCTGGCAGTCGCGAGTCAAGCCGATACCCTGCTCAAAGGCGGTCAGCGAGTCTTCCAGCGACAATTCGCCGTTCTCCAGCCGTTCGACCAGCGCTTGCAGGTCGGCCAGAGATTGTTCGAAATCCAGTGCAGCTTTTTTGCGGGCCATGGCGGCTATTCCGGTTGACTGTTAAACCGGCGCGACACTAGCAGACATGGGGTATTGGGGCAAATCAGGGGCGGGGACAAATCATCTGGATCTTGAAGCTGCGAGCCTGTGGCGTGGGCATGCGTCTTGATGAGCTGGCACTGAGGACCGCTCCTGTGGCGAGGGAGCTTGCTCCCGCTGGGGCGCGCAGCGGCCCCGAGTCCGGCTAACCCGGTTTGTCAGGCGAAACGCATTCAGCTTTGGGGGGGGGGCTGCTGCGCAGTCCAGCGGGAGCAAGCGCCCTCGCCACGGTTTGTGCGTAGCTGGGTTGAAGTAGCTCAAATTTTGAACAGTTTTGGTTGCTCGGCTCATTTGATGAGCCGAATAGCCGTCTTATTCGGCTCACACCACCCCTCAGTACGTGATTTCCCACACAGATTCGCGTGTTCCCCGATTGTGAATAATTGGCCGAATCGCTAATCTTCGCGCCATCTACAGCCCCTTTGTAACGGGGCCTTCAGACGAAACCCGAATAATGACAAACAAGCGCCGAGGAAGGGCGCCGGGTTGCGTTGTGCATGGCAGGAGGCAGACGTGCGTTTTCTTTCATTGTTGATCGTGTTGTTGAGCGCGTCCCAGGCGTGGGCCGAGCCTTCGGCCGAGCTGTCGGAGCCGGTGGGTGGCTGGCGCTTCAACGGTTTGCTCGATCGCAGCGAAAACCCCCAGGTTGCCTATCCCACGCCGCCCATCGACCGTGGCGTGCAGCGCAATCGCACGATGATCGAGGGCCGGATCAAGGCCATGGGTACGATGCGCCAACCCCACAGCCTGGCGGTCAACGGCAATCCGCTCAATCTTTATACCGACGAGCAAGGCCGTTTCGCCCGGCCGTATGCGTTCGGTGCCGGCTCCAACAGCGTCGAGGTGCGCAGCTCCGAGGGCAAGTCCCTCAAGCGGGTGCAGTTCTATGAAGCCAACAATCTGCGCACCCCGGCGCAAATCCGCGTGGTGCTCGGTTGGGATGATCCCAAGGCCGAGCTCGACCTGCATATCGTCACACCGGACGGCCAACATGCATTCTTCGGCCAGCCGGCGCTGAGCAACGGTGGTGGCCTCGACCCCGATGGCGTCGATGGCCCCGGCCCCGAGATGTTCACCATGACCGCGCCGATGCACGGCACCTACCTGGTCTATGTGAACTACTGGGGAAACTACGGCGACGGTGGGTACAACTTCGACGAAACCAGCAACCAGAACGAGGTGATCACCTCGCAGATCAACCTGGTGCTCAACGAAAACACCGTCGATGAAAAACGCGAGACCTTTGTCGTGCCCCTGCGCGCCATTGGTGATCTGCTGCTGGTCAAGACCTTCAACTATTAAGTACTCCGCTCCACGGATGAATAGGCCCTTGTGAATATGAGCGACAACACTGCTTCCCCGACCACGCCGACACCTGTCGCTAAACCCGCGCGCCGCTGGCCGGCGCTGCTGATCGGGCTGTGCCTGGTGGCCGGTGTCGCCGCCGGCCTGGGCTGGTTCATGCACAAACCCAAGGCGCCACCTTCGGAGCTGGCACTGGAGAAACTCGGCCTGAGTCGTCCCGACGGTTTGCTTGAAGCCCATTCGCTGAGCCAATTGCCCAAGGACCTGCTGACGGTGCCGCTCCTCAAGGCCACGCTCACCGAGGATTTCGTCTTCTATTACGAAACCCACGCCGACCGCCTCGGGCTGATGGGCAGCCTGCGCCGGATCATCTACGAGCATGACCTCAAGTTGCAGGACAGCCTGATCCAGGAGCTGCTTGACCAACCGGCCGACGTGGCGCTGTGGCGCGGCGCCGATGGTCGTCTCAAAGACTTTTTGCTGGTGATGGACCGTGGCGGGCTGGCCAAGGTGCTGGAGCCACTGGCGAAAGTCGCGCTGGACGATACGCAGTTGAGCAAGCTCAGCGACCTGCGGGTCGGTGGCGATGACGTGGCGCTGTACCAGCTCAGCTACAACGCCAGCAAATCCCTGGTCTTCGCCTCCCATGGCGACAAACTGGTGGTGCTGTCCAACCCGACGAAACTCTATGACCCGGCCAACGGCCCGTCGGAAGAGCGCGGCAGCGTGTCGACCACCGCCCTGGCCGCCCTGCTCAACGGCGACAAACTGTTCCCCGAGGCCTTCGGCCTGCCGCCCAAGGCGCCGGAGGTCAAGCAACGCATTTCGGTCAACGCCAATGTGCTTGCCATGGGCTACCAACGGTTCATCCCGAATTTCGCCGGCTTGCGCTTCGACATGGATGACAAGGGCTGGCACAGCTTCCTGGCGATGGACGAGCTGGAAAACCAGCCGGACTTCGACTTCAAGCCGATCTGGCAAGCCATGCCCATGGGCGCCAGCGCTTGCGTAGCCTTGCCCCTGGCCGCCGAGCCGCAGAAACCGCTGCTGGTCAAACTTGGCGCCGACGAAAAAGCCGCCCAGGCTATGGTCGAGCATGCGGCCGGTGCAGCGGGCCTGTGCTGGTATGCCGACTCGCGCCTGTATACGCCGCTGCTGGTGGCCAGCCTGAACGACAGCGACGGCAAGCTCGACGCTGACCTGGGCAAACTGTTCGGCTCGATGGTCGGTGCCTACGAGAACAACGTCGCCGAACACGCATTCCCAGTGGTCGAAAAACAGGAAGGCGCGATGCACCAGTGGCAGCGCCAGGTGAGTTCGAACTTCGGCCCTTATCTGGCCAAGGATTCGCTGCAACCCGACGCCATCACCGGCAAGGCATTCCTGCGGGTCAGCCTGGCGCGCCACGGTTCGACCCTGCTGTTTTCCCTGGACGACAAGCTGGTGGACAAGGCCCTCGGCACTCTCGACAAGCGTTTCCCGCCGATGGCCGACGTAGTTCCCCAAGACGTGCTGATGCCGATCTACTTCGGCCCGGACGCCATGGCGCAACTGATGCAGCGTGAAACTCTCGACAGCTTGCCCCAGGACATGGAGCCGGTGTTCTACAACGCCGCGCAAACCTACCTGATCCCGAAACTGCGGACCCTCGGCGGCTACGGCAAGTACGCCCTGACCTTGCCTGAAGGCAGCGAGCCGGACGGTCACTGGCAGTGGCTGCCGCTGGAATGGAAAGCGCTGTGACAGGACTGATCCGCAACCTGGGACTGCTGGCATTGCTGCTGGGCGGCCGGGCGTTTGCCGTCGAGGCGCCGATGCTGGACGTGCAGCAGTCCCAGGTCTTTCGCGCCTGGTTCGTGCGCATTGCCGAAGAGCAACTGACCCGAGGCCCGAGCCCGCGCTGGTATCAGCAGGATTGTGCCGGGCTGGTGCGTTTTGCCGCCAATGAAGCGCTGAAGGTCCACGATGAAAAATGGCTGCGCAGCAATGGCCTTTCCAACCGCTACCTGCCGCCGGAATCAACGCTGACCGACGAACAGCGACGCCTGGCCCAGCAATGGCAGCAGGGCGGCGGTAAGGTCGGGCCCTATGTCAATGCGATCAAGCTGATCCAGTTCAACAGCCGCCTGGTGGGCCGCGATGTCGCCCAGGCGCGTCCCGGCGACCTGATGTTCTTCGACCAGGGCGACGACCAGCACCTGATGATCTGGATGGGCCGCTACATCGCCTATCACACCGGCACCACAACCCCTACCGACAACGGCATGCGCTCCGCAAGCCTGCAACAACTCATGAACTGGAAGGACACCCGATGGATACCCGACGCAGCCAACCCCAACTTCATCGGCGTCTATCGACTCAACTTTCTCTCCCAATGACCGGTGCCCGCATGCTGCGCTTGTGTTCAAAACTACCCCTGCTGTTCGTCCTGTTGCTGGCACCCCTGGTCAACGCCGAAGATACGGTGCAGCCCAGCGGCTACACGCCAGTGTCCGGTGAAAGCTTCTTCCTGCTGGCCGACAGCAGCTTTGCCAGCGATGAGCAGGCCATGGTCCGCCTCGAAGCCCCCGGTCGCGACTACCGCCGGTTCCGCATGGAGCCCTATGGCGGCGCCGATATCCGTATCTATCGCATCGAAAAACCACTGGACTTCCTCAAGCGCCAGAAGAATCTGCACCGCGTGGTCAGCGACGGCCAGTTCAAGGGCGAAGGCCTGTCGAACACCCTCGCGTATCTGTGGGACAACTGGTATCGCAAGTCGCGCCGGGTGATGCAGCGGGCGTTCTCCTATGAGTCCCGCCAGCAGGTCACCGAAGAAGTGCCTGAGCTGAAAGTCGGTGATGCCCTGGTGGCACCGACCCCGTACGACGCACCGGCGCAATTCGCCCTGATTCCGGGCCTGCCGGTGGTCAGCCAGTTCCGTTATCCACTGTGGCAGGCCAAGCCGATCCAGCCGCCGGCAGGCGTCAACCTGGCCGGTTCGTCCAGTGAGTTCGTCAGCGTCGCGCCGGGCAACGTCTATGTGCCGCTGGGCCAGCTCAAGCCGGGCCTGTACCTGGTGGAAGCGCTGATCGGCAAATACCGGGCGACCACCATGGTCTTCGTTTCCAACACCGTGGCCGTGAGCAAGATTGCCGGCGACGAGCTGATGGTCTGGGCCGCGCGCAAGCATGAAGGTCGTTCGGTGCCCAAGGTCAATGTGCTGTGGACCGACGGGCTGGGCGTGATGAGCAGCGGTGCCACCGACGAAGACGGTCTGTTGCGCCTCAAGCACGTCAGTCCGGAGCGTTCGTTCGTCATCGGCGAAGACGAGGAGGGCGGGGTATTCGTTTCGGAAAACTTCTACTACGACAGCGAAATCTACGACACCAAGCTCTACGCCTTCACTGACCGGCCGCTGTATCGACCGGGGGATTGGGTGTCGATGAAGATCGTCGGGCGTGAATTCAAGAATGCCCGTGATTCGGTGCAACCGGCCGCCGCCGATGTGAATGTCAGCGTGCTGGATGCCACCGGCACCGTGCTGCAGAACCTGGCCTTGAAGCTCGATTCCAAGGCCGGCACCCAGGGCCGTTTCCAACTGCCGGAAAACGCCGTGGCTGGCGGCTACGAGTTGCGCTTCAGCTACAAGGACCAGGTCTATAGCAGCGCCTTCCGCGTGGCCGAGTACATCAAGCCGCACTTCGAGATCGCCTTGAATCTCGCCAAGCAGGATTACCGTACTGGCGAGCCGGTCAAAGGCAACCTGGTGCTGCTGTACCCGGACGGCAAGCCGGTGGTCAACGCCACCGTGAGCCTGAGCCTGCGCGCCCAGCAACTGTCCATGGTGGACAACGAGCTGCAATACCTGGGGCAATTCCCGGTCGAGCTGACCAGCAGCGAAGTGACCACCGATGACAAAGGCAACGCCACGCTTGACCTGCCCGCTGCCGACAAACCGAGCCGCTACACGCTCACTGTGTTTGCCAGCGACGGCGCGGCGTATCGGGTCAAGACCACCAAGGAAATCCTCATTGACCGTGGCGCGGCGAATTTCCGCCTGAGCGCCCGCCAGCGTTTCAGTGCCACTGGCGAGAAGGTTGCGTTCAGCTACAGCAACGAAGGCGCCAGCGAACAAAGCAAGGCCGTGACACCGGCCAGCTACGCCTGGGTACGCCTGGAAGACCAGAGCACCGGCGAAGGCAAACTGACGGCCAAGGACAAGGGTTTCAGCGTCGCCTTCGAGCGTCCCGGTACCTACAACCTGACCCTCAAGGACGATCACGGCCGAGTCATCGGCGCTGCCGGTCACTCGGTGACAGGCGATGGCATCAAGGCTGTGCCGGGCACCGTCGAGATCGTCCTCGACAAAGCCGAATACAAGGCCGGTGATGAAGCCCTGGCGTTGATTACGTTCCCGGAACCGGTCAGCGATGCGCTGCTGTCCCTGGAACGGGACAAGGTCGAGGCCACGGCGCTGCTGTCCAAGGGCGGCGACTGGCTGAAAATGGAAAAGCTCAGCGACACCCAATACCGCGCGCGCATTTCGGTGAAGGACGCTTTTGCGCCGAATATGACGTTCTCGGTGTTGTACACCAAGGGCGGCCAATACAGCTTCCAGAACGCCGGCATCAAGGTGGTGACGCCGCAGGTCGATGTCGCCGTGGTCACCGACAAGGCCACCTACCGTCCGGGCGACACGGTCACCGTGGACCTGAGCACCCAGTTCGCCGGCAAGGCGATCCCGGCGCACCTGACCGTCAGCGTCGTCGATGAAATGATCTATGCGTTGCAGCCGGAAGTGGCGCCGACCATCGACCAGTTCTTCTACCATCCGCGTCGCAACAACGTGCGCACCAGCGCCAGCCTGTCGTTCATCAGCTACGACGTGGCCCTGCCGGGCAGCCCTGGCGCGCCGGGCAAGGCCAACCGCAGCGAACGCGGCGTGAAGGTGCTGGAGCGGCCACGGCGTGAAGACGTCGACACCGCCGCCTGGCAGCCGGAGCTGGTGACCGACGCCAGCGGCAAGGCGCGCTTCACCTTCAAGATGCCGGACTCCCTGACCCGCTGGCGCATCACTGCCCGGGCCATCTCCGACGACGGGCAGGTCGGGCAGAAGAAGCAATTCATCCGTTCCGAAAAACCGCTGTACCTGAAGTGGAGCGGCCCGACCCGTTTCCGCAGTGGCGACAAGCCGCAACTGGGCCTGTTCGCGTTCAGCCAGTCCGAGAAACCAGTGGCGACTGAGCTGCTGATCCGTTACGCCGGCACCGAACAACGGGTTGCGGCGCAGCTGAAGAATGGCATCAACTACGTGGCGTTGCCGGCCCTGGCGCTGAGCAGCGGTGACTTGAGCGTGCAGTTGCAAGTCAACGGCGAGACCCAGGACACCCTGGCCGTGCGCCTGGACGCCAGCGGCAACGGTTGGCAAGTCACCCAGAGCCAGCGCCTCGACGTAGCGAGCGGGGATACACCGTTGTCCTTGCCGACCGACGCCAGCGATATCCGTCTGCGCCTGGACGACAGCCCGCAAGCGCTGTTCCGTTCGGCCCTGGATGACCTGCTCGGCTACCCCTACGGGGGTGTCGAGCAGACCGCCAGCCAACTGCTGCCGTTGAGCATTGCTTATCCGTCGCTGGCGTCGAACCCACAGGTTCGCGACCGCTTGCGCCTGATCATGCAGAACAGCCGCTTGCGTCTGGTGCAGATGGCCGGTCCGTCGGCGGCCTTCACCTGGTGGGGCCAGGATGGCGAGCCGGATGCGTTCCTCACCGCCTACGCCTATTACGCCGACTGGTACACCAGCAAGGCCCTGGACGTCAGCCTGCCGCCGGAGCACTGGCAGCGGGTGCTGGAAACCTATGCCAAGCAGGCCGGTGATACACCTCTGCTGCAACGTGCGCTGATCCTGTCGTTCGCCAAGCAGATGCAACTGCCGGTGAACACCTTGCTCAGCGGCCTGATGGAGGATCTGTCGAAGGCCGGTTCAGGCGCCACCGAGAGCGTCATGGACGGCGGCGAAGACAGCCTGATCATGAATGCACCGGATTCGGCCCTTGGCCTGGCGAGTGCTCGCGTGTTGACGGCATCCCTGGCCAAGCAAGCGAAAGTGCCAATGCCGGACGCGTTCAGCCGTCAAGTGGAGGCTGCGCAACAGCAACTGGCGGTCAGTTCCGATTCATTCGCCGAAGCCTTGCTGCTGTCGTTGCAGGCCTTCGATCAGGCCCGTGCCAAGGCATTGCTGGAGCGTGTCTTGCCGCAGCAGTCCACCCTGGAACGCGCCCTGGCCCTGAGCTGGTTGCAACGCAGCATCGAACAAGCCGCGCCGGCGGTCACCCTGGCACCGGGCGAAGGTTGGAAAGCCAAGCAAGGCGCGACTGGTGAAACCTACTGGCAATGGCAGGGCGCGCAGCTCCCTACAATGCTGACCCTGACCGGCGCCCAGGAACGTCCGTTGCAAGCGGCTCTGAGCTTCCAGAGCCAGCAACCACCGCTGGCGTCGATGGCGGTATCGATCACCCGGCGCCTGTCGCGTCTGGTGCCGGGCGACGAGGCCTTCACCTTCAAGCTCGAACCGGTGGGCAACAAGCCGTTGTCCAGCGATGCCCTGTACCTGGATGAGGTGATCATCAACAGCAAGGCGCCGACGCCGCTGCGCTACGGCATGCTCGAAGTGCCGCTGCCACCGGGCGCCGATGTGGAACGCACCACCTGGGGCATCCAGTTGATCGGCAAGGCTGACAGCGAGCCGAGCGCCCTGGAAAAAGCCCGCTTCGAGCCGGGGCAGATGGCTTATGCAGTGCCGGTGGATGCCCTGAGCGGCGAACTGCGCTTGCGCCATCTGGTGCGTTTCTCCCAGAAAGGCCAGTTCAACCTGCCACCGGTGCGCTTCACCCAGGTCTACGCGCCGCAGAATCAGGCGCGGGAACAAAAACCGGCGCTCGGTCAGGTGACGGTCAACTGACATGCGCATGCGGTGGGTTGGGTGGCTGCTGTGCTTGATCCCTGCGCTGGCGACAGCGCAGGACGACCCGTTGCGCCTGGCGTTCGACGGGCAGTTGCTGCGAGTGAGCCAGACCCAGGTGTTGGATCGCCAGCCGCTGCCCGACTCCTTGCAGGCGCCGTTGGGCAGCCTGTGGAAGCTGTTTGTCTACGCCTGGCTGGTGGACACCAACGCCCGCGAGCCGGCTTATGAATGTCGCGGCGAGTCGAAAGAAGAGGTCTATTGCTGCAACGCCGGGCAAAGCATTGGTCGCGATCAGGCGCTGGTGAAGTCCTGCGGCTTGTACTTCGAGCCGCAGCGCCTGGGGCTTTCGGCCAATGGCTGGCGCGATTACTGGCGGGCCCGTCAGGCGCCGACGTGGCTGATGGATTTGCCGTCGCTACAGCCCCAGACCCAAGTGCCGGTCGCGGAACTGCTCAAGGCGCTGACAACCTTGCCGGCCCAGGATCAGGCCCGTCGTGTGCTGCTGGACGTGGTGCTCAACGCGGCGGACGGGCGACTGGTCGGCGAGTTGGGCAGCCGCCTGCGGGCCAAGACCTGGAGTTGGCTGGGTGACCAGGGCCCGGCGTCGCGCCAGGGTGGTTTTGCCGGCTGGCTGGCTGATGGCACTCCGGTATGGGCCGGTGGGCGGGGCACTAGCCAGCAGGTCCTGAAGGTCTACGCAGAGGGCTTGGCAGCGGCATTGCCGGCGCGCTGGCCGGCGGAAACCGGGCGCTGTGTTGAGGTCGGCCTGTTCGCCCGCTATCCGTTGCAGCGGGTGATGGCGGGCGAGCGTGCGGCCACACCGGGTCAACTGCGCGGCGACTACCGGGTCGAGTTCACCAACGGCAATCGCCTGGATATCCACAGCGATGGCGAGCTGTTCCTGACGTCTGGCAAGCTGGTGGCGCGACTGGATCGGGAAGAGTATGTCGCCCGGGTCCTGCAACGCGAAGCCAAGGCTGAGCCGGTCGAGGCCGCCAAGGCGTTGGCCGTGGCGATTCGCACATACCTGTTGCAAAACGCCCAACGCAATGGCGACTGCCTGAGCATCGACGACAGCAGCCATCGCCAACGCGTCGCGCCTCGCCCGGCAGCGCCTGAAACCCGCGCCATTGCGGCCTGGACCAGCGATCTGGTGCTGGCCGGCACCGACGTTACCTACCACTCTGACCAGGCCGGCCCTGACAAGCTGTCCTGGCTGCAAGCGGTGGAACAGGCCAACGCCGGTCAGCGCTACGACGCCATCCTGCTGCACGCCTATCCCCGCGCCAGCCTCAGCCGTTGGGACAACCCGGTGGCGTCCTGCGAAGCGCTGCCTGCGGCCCAGGACTGGCTGCTGAAGCAGCGGCGTGGCTGGCGTTCGCGGCTGGAAAGCGAAGTCGGCTACAACGAAATCAGCGCTTTCGCCGTCTGCCGCGTCGCCTTCGGCCGGCCCTATGTCGACCGCGAGCGTCAGCGCATCTACGTGCGCGGCGTGCTGTCGCTGCAAGACCGCCTCGACCTGACACATGAATACCTGCACTTGGCCTTTGAAGCGCATCCCAACGGCCAGGACGAAGAATATATCGAAGGGCTCGCCCGTCACCTCTTGCTGGAATAGACCATGACACTCCGTTATCCCCAGGTCTTGCTGTTGCTCTGCGCCCTGACCGCCTTGCCACAGGCCTACGCCGCCGACAGCATCAAGCTCGATACCCCCATCGGCGGCTGGCGCAGCGGTGCGCCGGGCGGTGAGGGTGAGAACTACAGCCAGACCGTCAACTACCCGGCCTCGTCGGTCAATACGCCCCTGGGCCAGGCCGACACCGCCCGCATCCGCGGCCAGATCAAGGCGACGCCCAAGGACACTCGCGAGCCGGGCAAGCTGATCGTCAATGGCATGAGCATGCCGCTGAAGCTCGATGCCGAAGGGCGTTTTGACCGGCCGTATTCATTTCCCAACGGCAGTAACAGTGTCGAAGTGCGCAGCCCCGATGGACAGCATCGCCACCGCACGCAGTTTCTCAACACCAGCGGCGGCGCCACGCCGGCCAAGTTGCGGGTGCTGCTGACCTGGGACAGCGACGGCACCGACATCGACCTGCACCTCGTCACCCCGGATGGCGCCCACGTCTGGTACGGCGACCGCGTCGCCCCCAACGGCGCCGCCCTCGACATTGACGTCACCACCGGCTACGGCCCGGAAATCGCCTCCATGCCGGCGCCGATCAAGGGCCAGTACCTGGTGTATGTGAACTACTTCGGCGGCGGTTACCGCAACGTCGATGATGAGGGCGGCGACGAAGGTGAAGAGGGCGAAGAAAGCGGTAGCCGCCAGGAACCCGAACAGGCCCTGACCACCGCGCAAGTCACCATCATCACCGAAGAAGGTACCCCGAACGAGAAGATGGAAACCTTCCTCGTGCCGATGCGGGCGGTGGGGGAGCTGACGTTGGTCAAGAGTTTCAGCTATCCGTGAAGGCCAATTGTCCAACGGTTGTTGGACAATTCAGATGGACGAGATGCGCTCCTGCGCATCTTGATAGGCCGCTTCACGTTCGCGTTTTCCAATTGCAACTACGAACACAACGACTTCGTGATCAATCACCTGATAAATAAGGCGATACCCGGCGCTGCGTAGTTTCAATTTGTAGCAGTCAGGAAGTTGTCGGAGTCGGTTGGCTTCGATGCGAGGGTTTTCAAGAATTTCGATGAGCTTCTTTTTGAACTGCTGTCGCAGTGTTTCGCCTAGCTTGTTCCACTCCTTCAATGCGCGTCGATCAAATTCAAGGCTATAGGTCATCCAGGCTGACCGTCACTCGTTGAGGGTTGGCGAGACGTTCCGTAACCACTGCGATGAGCGCTTCGTCTTCCTCGCTGACCAATGCGGCCTTGAACGGTAACTTGCCTCGTTCTGCCACGTACTGGAGAGTCTGACGCAGCAGCTCGGAAGGTGTGACACCGAGCTTTTCCAGTTCGGCAAAGGACCGCTGCTTGAGGTCATCGTCAATGCGGATGTTGATGGAGGCCATGGGTTGATACCTGTAATGACGTTTGGCGTTACGTTAGCAGCTGCGCTTCTCGCCCTGCAAACTGATTTTGCTGTTTTCAGACGAGCCGAAAAAATCTCACGCGTGAGTATTGTGAGCTTTGCAGGTTAGGCGTAGTGTCTCTCACGCGTGAGTTTTTCACAGTGGGGTCAGCAGCATGCAATCCAGCTCTGCGACAGACTCGCCTGACGAGTCTGTCACCGATTCAACGAGCCTTAAGGGAGAGCGCTCCAAACCTGCCGCAAAGAAACCGTCGAGCTTCTACATGAAGCAGATGCGTGCGGGCCTGAGTGCCGCCGGGTATGTGAAACACGAGGCTTGGGTGCTTCCCGAAAATCGAAGCCTGCTCAAGCAGATGGAGAAACAGCTACGCCAACCGATTCTGGCTGGCTCATTCATGTCGGAGGATTACATGAGCGCAGGTAACAACTGGAACATCGATCGCCTCTACAGCGCGCTGCAGGCGCTGGACGAAGTGGTTGCCAATGACATCACCCTTTCCCTCGTCCAAGGCTCCGAATCCAGCATCAAGCTGGAAATGAACGATTTCGGCGGCTTGCCGATTTACATCGCCGTGGTGGGCGACCAGATCATCGTCGACACCGTGCTGGTGGATGTCGAATCGATCAACGATGTCGCCGCTTTCAATGACGCGGTCCTGCGCAGCCGGGAAATGTTCCCGCTGTCCTCGATCGGCATCGAGTCCATGCCCAACGGGCAGGTGGTCTACAACATGTTCGGCGCGTTGAGCTCCGACTCCAGCCTGACCAACGTGGTGACCGAGGTCAAAACCCTCGTCGACAACGTCCAGCGCGCCAGCGAAGCCTTCGAACGCTTCTTCATCTAATTCGCCGAACAGGAACCTATCCAATGACACAGTCCATCTGGAGCAAATTGTTCACCGCGCTGCGTGGCGGTGCCAACGAAGTCGGCGAATCGATTGTCGACCAACAGGCCCTGCGCATCCTCGACCAGGAAATCCGCGACGCCGACAGCGCCCTGGCGAACGCCAAGCGTGAGCTGGTGACCATCATGGCCAAGCACAAGCTGTCCACCGATCGCGTCGGCGAATACAACGCCAAGATCAAGGACCTGGAATCCAAGGCCCTGGCCGCGATCCAGGCCAACCGCGAAGACCTGGCGCTGGAAGTGGCTGAAGCCATTTCCACCCTGACCGGCGAGTTGGACGCCGAGCAGAAGCAAGCCGCTGAGTTCGGCACCTACGCCGAGAACATGCGCAAGGACATCACCAAGGCCGAAAGCCGTATCAAGAGCCTGCGCCAGCAAGTGGACATGGCCAAGGCCCGTGAAAGCGTACAGAAAGCCCAGGTCAGCGCCTCCATCGCCAGCGGCGGCGCCAACGGCAAGCTGGAAACCGCCGTCGGCACCCTCAACCGCCTGCAAGCCAAGCAGCAGCAACGCGCCGCCGAACTGCAAGCCCAGGACGAACTGGCCGACGCTTCCACCGGTAACGACCTGGAACGCAAACTGCGCGAGGCTGGCATCACGCCGAACGAAGGCAGCGCCAATGCGATCCTGGAGCGGCTGAAGAAAAAATCGGCGGAGTAATCCATTCAAGCGTTCGCAGTACCCGTGGCGAGGGAGCTTGCTCCCGCAGGGTCGCGAAGCGGTCCCAAAAAATGATGGGCCTGCTGCGCAGTCCAGCGGGAGCAGGCTCCCTCGCCACAATGTTGCGCGGCGTTCGTCGGATTAATTGTTGTGCAGCTACTTTTATCTGCGCCGCGCAACAGGTTTAATGCTGCCCGGTCACCGCATCCGATGTCATCCAGACATCAGTCGTGACCCACCAGGAACCAAGCCCCACGGAGTCAGGGACGCAATGTCGATCTTTCTTTTGTTGCGCACCTACGCAGCGTCCTTTTTCCATCGGTTCGGCTGGGCGGGGCTGGTGATTGCGCTGGGCGTGCACCTGTCCACGGCCTGGATCGGCCTGTTGCTCCTGGGCGAGCAGCACCTCATCGCTGCCGCCACGTTTACTTACTTCTATCTCACCACCACCCTCACGGTCGGTTACGGCGATCTCGCGCCACAGACTGCGGCGGGACGGATTTTCGTGGCGACCTGGGTCATGCTCGGGGGCATTGCGCTGCTGACGGCGGCCATCGGCAAAACCACCAGCAGCGTCATCGATGTATGGAGAAAAGGCATGAAGGGCAAAGGCGATTTCACCGGCAAGAGCGGCCACACCGTGCTCATCGGTTGGGAAGGAGCGTCCAGCGAGCGGGTCATCGAATTGCTGCTGCAGGACGAAACGTCCAATGACAACCTGATCGTCATCTGCGACTGCGATCTCGAAGAAAATCCCATGCCCGGCAAGACCACGTTCATCAAGGGCGAGAGCCTGTCGTCCGTCGCGCTTCTGCAACGTGCCGGTGTGCCGGGTGCCGAACGGGTCCTGGTGCGTACCCATTCCGATGACCTGACCCTGGCCACCGTGCTGGCGGTCAATCAACTGGGCCCGGTCGGCCACGTGGTCGCCCACTTCAACGACAGCGAAATCGCCGCCCTTGCCAGCGCCTACGCGCCAAGCCTGGAATGCACCTCCAGCATGGCCATCGAAATGCTGGTGCGAGCCTCCCAGGACCCGGGCTCCTCAGTGGTCATCAACGAACTGCTCTGCGTCGGCGAAGGTGCCACCCAGTACCTGATGAAACTGCCCGACACATTTGAAGCGACGTTCGGTGACCTCTACACCCGGATGAAAGCGCAAGACAACGCTACGCTTATCGGCTATCGCGCCCGAGGCGCCCGACAGCCGTCGATCAACCCGCCCGGCGCGACTCGCGTCGAGGGTGGCGAACTCTTCTACATCGCCTCCACGCGTCTCAAGGACATCTCCAATGGGATGGTTTAAACAGTTGATGGGGCTTGAGGCCCCGAACGCGGACAAGAACCCGAGCATCCGCGACAGTTCGCCAATCGTCGGGCCGCTGGGCCTGGCGTCCGGCAAGCAGGTCACGTTCGACGCCACGCTGAAATTGCTGCTCGACGGCAACAGCGCGGTGGTCATCCCCGGCCCCCAGCAGATCTGGGCCCTGGGCGTCGTTGACCTCGGGCAGTCGAACTGGCTGTCGCGCTGCTACATGGACGACGAGGACTACTGGCTGCAGGTGCACACCAGCGGTGAGATCGCCGGGCAGGTCGAGTCGGTGATCCTGTTCAATTACCTCAGCTACGTCACGATCAACAGCGAAGCCGAATTGCGCCGCCTGGCCGGCCCTGAAAGCCTGATCGGCCTGCCGACCTACACCCACGACGGCGTCGAATACCAGCGGGAATGGGGCACCGAGCCGGGCCAGACGGAACTGGTGGCGTTGAGCGAGCGGGTGACCAATCCCGAGGAATCCTACAGCGTCGAACACCGTTCGATGTTGTACGCCCGCGACACCGGCCTGACGGATCGCCGGGAATTCCTGCTGTTCTCCGTTGAGGAGGACGCGGAAGGCACCGTCAGCTTGAGTACTTCGCTGGGCATTTCGCTGTACACCACTGACCTGAACACTTTTTGAACAAGGATAAAATCCATGCTTGAAGCGCTCTCCGTTTCCCTGAACAAGCCCGCCGTGCTCGGCTTCGTTCTGTACATCCTCGGCGCGGCCGTGCTGTTCGCGCTGTTCCAGTTCATCTACACCCGCATCACGCCGCACAAGGAATTCGAGCTGATCCGTTCAGGCAACGTGGCCGCCGCCATCGCCCTGGGCGGTGCGATCATCGGTTTCGCCATCCCGGCCAGCAACGTGATTGCCTACTCGGTCAGCATCCTCGATTTCGTGGTCTGGGCGGTGATCGCCGCGTTTGTCCAGTTGCTGGCCTTCCTGATGACCAGCCTGGTGCTCAAGGGCGCTTCGGAGCGCATCAAGAAAGGTGAGATCGCCGCGGGCATTTACATTGCGGCCGTGGCCATCAGCGTTGGCATGTTGAACGCCGCGTGCATGACGCCGTCCCCGAACTGATCGCGCCAGGAGACCCCGATGAAACGAAGCAAGTACGTTCAGCTCTCGCTGGCCGCGTCGGTCGCCATGGCGATATCCGGCTGCGGGCCGACGGAAAAAACCTACCCGTTGCAGAAGAAATACAACTTCCAGTCCGTGCAGCAATGCGTCGACGAAAAGCTGCCGGTGGATGTCTGCTCCGATGCGTTCATGAACGCCATGGCCGAGCATCGTCGTATCGCGCCGGTGTACGACAACCAGGCCGATTGCGATGCCGACTTCGTCGCCGATTGGTGCCAGCAGGACTCCACCGGCAAGTTCATCCCTAAACTGGGTGGTTTCGAACTGACCGCCAATGGCGAAGTCACCCAGTCCCAGGTGGACGCTGCCGCGGCCCAGTTGCCGGCTTCGGAAGCAAACACCGGCGGTTCGGGTTTCTCCGGCAGCAGCCTGCTGACCGGATTGCTGATCGGCAACATGCTGAGCAACAACCGCAACAGCTATTACTCCGAGCCGGTCTACCGTTACCGCGATGATCGCGGCGGCTTCGGGTCTTCGACGCTGGCCCAGCTAGTGGCGAAGGGCTCGACCTTCAACAAGTCGAACCAGGCGCGCTATGGCAGCTACACCGACACGGTTCGCTCCGCCAACAAGTCGATCTCCGTCGCCTCGTCCACCTCTCGCGGTGGCTTCGGCAGCAAGGCCAGCGCCCGCAGCGGTTGGGGTGGTTCCAGCAGCAGCTTCGGCGGCTGAGGAACGAGGGCGATGAAGAAGATCCATTGCGCCGAACGCCCGGACTGGAAGCAGACCGCCGAGAGCCTCGGCTTTCTGTTCCACACCATCGACGGCGAACCCTATTGGGACGAGAGCGCGTACTACCAGTTCACGCTCAAGCAGATCGAAGACGATCTGGAAGACCCCACCACCGAGATCCATGACATGTGCATGGACCTGGTGGCCCGGGTGGTACAGAACGAAGAGCTGCTGGAGCGCCTGAGCATTCCCGCGCCGTTCTTCGACCTGGTGCGCACCTCCTGGCTCGAAGGCCACCCGCATCTGTACGGGCGCATGGACTTCTCCTACAACGGCACCGGCCCGGCCAAGCTCTTGGAGCTTAACTACGACACCCCGACCAGCCTGTACGAGGCCGCGGCGTTCCAGTGGGGCTGGCTGGAACAATGCATCGAGCGCGGCCTGTTGCCGGCGCATGCCGACCAGTTCAACAGCATCGACACCAAGCTGCACCAGGCCTTTGCCCAGTTGCAGATCAAGCAGCCGTTCTACTTCGCCTCGATGAAAGACTCGGTCGAAGACAAGGGCACCACCGACTACTTGCGCCTGATCGCGGAAACCGTCGGCATCGAATCGCGGCACATCGACATCGAGGATATCGGCCTGAACAGTGAAGGGCGCTTCGTCGACCTGGAAGAACGCTGGATTCCCCACCTGTTCAAGCTGCACGCCTGGGAGTTCATCTTCCACGAACCCTTCGGCGCAGCGATTGCGCAGAGCGATACGCAGTTCTTCGAGCCGGCGTGGAAGTCGATCATCTCCAACAAGGGCATCCTGCCGCTGTTGTGGGAATTCAACAAAGGCCACCCGAACCTGCTCGCCGCGCACCTGGACACCGACCCCGGCAAAGCGGTGCCCAAGGGCTGGGTGCGCAAGCCGTTCTTCTCCAGGGAAGGCGCCAACATCGAGCTTCAGACCGCTGAGGGCTTGATCGTCAAGGAAGACGGGCCTTACACCGACGCGCCGTACATCCTCCAGGAATTCGCACCGCTGCCCAGGTTTGACGACAGCTACACACTGATCGGTTCCTGGGTCATCGGCGACCAGGCGGCCGGCATCGGCGTGCGAGAAGACAACAGCCTGATCACCAAGGATTCGAGCCGGTTCCTGCCGCATTTGATTCTGGATTGAGTGGATCGCTGCACCGAAACCTGTGTGGCGAGAGCGCTTTTGTGGCGAGGGAGCTTGCTCCCGCTGGGCTGCGCAGCAGCCCCAAAACCATCCACTGCGGTGTGTCAGGCAATGCGCATCAACTTGGAGAGGGGCTGCTACGCACCCCAGCGGGAGCAAGCTCCCTCGCCACGGGGTGTTTCACCGTTTGTCGCTTCTGCGGAATTCCCTCGCTCCCCGCCCAGTCGATTTCAAGAGACCCGACTCAAAAACGAAACACACGCCATACCTGCGAAAAGGAGGCCATTCATGCGCGTCCACCATTTGAACTGCGGTTGCATGTGCCCGGTGGGCGGGGCGTTGTTCGATGGCTATAGCCGGGGGCTGACGGCGTGCCTGGTGTGTCACTGCCTGCTGATCGAAACCGACAGCAACGGCCTGATCCTGGTGGACACCGGCTTCGGCCAGCGGGATATCCAGACGCCGCAACGCTTGAGTCGCTTTTTCCGGGTGTTCAACAACATCCAGTTCGAGCATCGCCTCACGGCCTTGGAACAGGTCCGGCGCCTGGGTTTCGATGCCCACGATGTGCGGCATATCCTTCTGACCCACTTGGATTTCGATCATGCCGGCGGGCTCCAGGATTTTCCTCAGGCGCGGGTGCATGTCATGCGCGACGAGATGGCGGTGGCACGTAGTGCCGAGAGCTGGATCGCCCGTAGACGGTTCCAGGCCCGGCAATGGCAGGGTGTGGACAGCTGGGAGTTCTATGCGCCCGAGGGTGATACCTGGTTCGGCTTCGACTCGGTGCGGGCGCTGATCGGCGCGGAAGAGGAGGACATCTTCCTGGTGCCGCTGCACGGTCACACCGCCGGCCACGCCGGGATCGCCCTGCGTACATCGGACGGCTGGATGCTGCATGCCGGCGATGCGTATTTCTTCCACGACGAAATCCACCAGCCCGAACGCCATTGCCCGCCGGGCATGCGTTTCTATCAATGGATGATGGACACCGACCGCCCGGCCCGGATGCGTAACCAGAACCGCCTGCGGGAGTTGGCGCACAGCCATGAGCAGAAGCTGGAAATCTTTTGCAGCCACGACGCCCGGGAATGGGAGCGGGCGATGGCCCGGGCGAATACCGTGCGGACGGATTCGAGTATCCGGCAGGTGTAGCTCAATCCCGTGGCGAGGGAGCAAGCTCCCTCGCCACAAGAGCTTTGTTGGGTGTCAGTTACTTACGGCTATCTTCAGGTCCACCAATACCGAACCAGATGAAAGAAGATCGGCGCGGCGAAGCACACCGAGTCCAACCGATCGAGCATACCGCCGTGGCCTTCGATCATGTGCCCCCAGTCCTTGACGCCACGGTCGCGCTTGATCGCCGACATGACGATGCCGCCGGCAAAGCCCAGCAGGTTGATCAGCAAAGCAATGAGAAACGACTGCCACGGGTTGAACGGGGTGATCCACCACAACGCGCCGCCGATCAGCGAGGCCAGCAGGATTCCGCCGACGAAGCCCTCGGTGGTTTTTGACGGTGACAGGTTCGGCGCAATCTTGTGTTTGCCGAACAACTTGCCGCACACGTACTGCAACACATCCGACAGTTGCACGACGATCACCAGATAGGCGATCAGCAGCAGGTTGCGGCCCTCGAATCCGGCGATGTCCAGCGTCAGCAGCGCCGGCACGAAAGAGATGCAGAACACCGCGATCATCAAGCCCCACTGAACCTTCGAGGCGCGCTCCAGAAAGTGTGTGCTGTCGCCGCCCAGGGACGCCAGGATCGGCAGCAGCAGGAACACGTACACCGGAATGAAGATCGAAAACAGCCCGTACCAGTCGGAGTAGATCAGCAGGTATTGCAGCGGCAGCGCCAGGTAGAACGCGGCCACCAGCGCCGGATAATCACTGCGCCGGGTCGGCGTCAGGGTCATGAATTCCCGCAGGGCATAGAACGACACGGCGTAGAACAGCAGGATCACCGCTGCATTGCCGAGCCAGAACGCGATGCCGATCACCAGCACCATGACCCACCAGGCGTTGATCCGCGCGTTGAGGTTATCGATCACCGAATTCGGTGTGCCCTTGGTTTTTTGCTTGAGAATGAAACCGATCAGCGAAGCCAGCACCAGAATGGCGCCGATGCCGCCGAACAACATCAGGGTATATCGATCCATGTCAGACGTGCTCCGGGGCCAGTGCCAGCAGCGCGGCGCGGCTGCGTTCGAGAAATTGCTCTTTGCTTTCACCCTCTTCGATGCACAAAGGCTTGCCGAAACTGGTGGTGCACAACAGCGGCAAGGGCAACACTCGGCCCTTGGGCATGACCCGGTTGAGGTTGGCGATCCACACCGGGATCACCTCGACCTCGGGATGGCTTTTCATCAAGTGATAGATCCCGCTCTTGAACGGCAACAAGCCCTCGTCGGGGTTGCGCGTGCCCTCGGGGAAAATGATCAGCGAGTCGCCGTTTTCCAACGCTTCAAGCATCGGTTGCAAAGGGTTATAGGAAGGATCCTTGCGCTCGCGGTCCACCAGCACGCCGTTGAACACCCGGGTGATGATGTAGCGGCGCAACGGACTCTTCTGCCAATAGTCGGCCCCGGCCACCGGGCGGGTCAGCTTGCGCAACGCCGGCGGCAGCGAGGCCCAGAGCAGCACGAAATCGCCATGGCTGCTGTGGTTGGCGAAGTAGATCCGCTGCACCGGCTGCGGCGCACAACCGAGCCACAGGCTGCGGGCGCCCGTGACCATGCGGGCGGCGGAGGTGATGAGGTTGGCGACCACGGGTTCGAACATGAGGATTCCTTATCCCGAGAATTAAACAGCGACGCAGTTTTCAAGTGGACCGTGGCGAGGGAGCTTGCTCCCGTTGGGCTACGAAGTGACCCCATGAATCTGGCTGGCCCCAGGCATTTTGGGAGGGCTTTGCCCTCCAGCGGGAGCAAGCTCCCTCGCCACAAAAACAGTTTTGTTATCAGGTGTGCTTGAGCAAAAAACTATGTCTGGAAGGCTAGCCAGGGGCTGCTCAAGATAAAGCCCAGCGTGAAGATAACTTGCGCGGCCAGCAGCAGCGATTGCCGACGCAACAGCCGCAACGCGCCATGGCTGCGTTCGGTCCAGAGCCGCCCGCCACGCTCGGCCGGTTGCAAGCCAAGGGCGTTGAGGGCGCGGTCCAGGGCCTCGGTGCGCTCGGCCAATGGTTGGGTGCCGTCGGCCACGCGTTGGAACAGATCGGCATCGAACGCCACGCGCAGCGCCCAGTATTTTTGCAGTACGCCCAGGGTGAACAATACGGCGCTGAACAACAACAACCAGGGATCCATCCGGCCCAACAACCACTGACCCAACCCCAGCAGCGCCGCCAACAGGGTCAGGCCGGTGGAGAACTGATCCAGCGAATGGCCCCGGCGCAACAGACTCGCCACGGCGTGCAACTGCATGTCACTGCTCATGGGCTAACGGCTCCAGTGCCTGACGGTGCGCCTGATGCAACACGACTCGCGGACGAGCGCGTTGGATCTGCCCAATGGCCTCGTCCACACTCGCCGCCCGACCACTGTGCAGCAACCACGCGGCCAGCGCGGTGGCGCTGCGCGAATAGCCCAACGCGCAGCAGACCAGCACCGGCCCATGCTGGCGCAGGCTTTCAATCGCTTGCGCGGCTTCCAGGCATTGCTCGGTGGTGGGCGCGGTGAGGTCGAGCACCGGCAGCGCGCGATAGGCGATCCCGGTGCTGTCCATGGACAGCTCGGCGCACAGATCGAGCACACCGGCAAAGGTGCCATCCTTCAATTCCGACGAGGTAGGAATACGCCCCAGCCAGACGTTATCCAGTACGTGATCCGGCTGCGGATGTTCACGCGTCCACAACCGAGAATTCACCCAGGCTGCTGCCAGATACGGCGCCAGCATCCAGCGCACGGCCGGGCTCAATCGGCCATCGGCGCGCTTCTGGAAGCCGCCAGCATCGAACATCAGGTAATTCAGCGCCACCCACAGCACGGCTACCGCCGGCCAGATCAACCACAGCCACGCGCCGCCGAAAGCAAACGCCGGGATGAACAGCGCCGCTGCGCCCAGGGCATAACGCAGGGCCAGTTGCAGGCGTTTCGGATCTGACGTGAGGCGGGCACTTTGCAGCGGGCTGGGCCGGTCCAGCGGCCACAGCCAGACACACAACCAACCGGCCAACGCACCGGTGGGCAAGTCAATGAAGTGATGCTGATAAGTCGTCAGCACCGACACGCCAATCAGCGCGAACCAGCCGTGCATCAGCCAGCGCCAGACACCTTGCAGATGCCGCTGATAGCAGACCCAGAGAATCACCAGCAAGGCGATGTGCAGTGACGGCGCCTGATTGAACGGTTTGTCGAACCCCGCCAGCACCTCGAACAGCCATCCGAACACCCCGTCCATTTCCGGGCGAGGAAAGGTAAAACGCAGCGGCCAGAGCAAGAAGCAACTGACCGCAATCACCTGGGCCGTGAGCAAACGCAGGGCGTGGCGCTTGAGTTCGTCGCGACTGGTGGGCAACAGCAGGGACAGGCCGTACAGCAGATCGATCGACCAATAGGGCACGATGGTCCAGGCCATGAACGGCATGTGGCTTTCCCAGCCGAACACCAGCGTGCCGACATCGTCACGCTGGGACGTGACCCAGGTGGCGAAGCCATAGGTGCTGAAGAACAGCGGCGCCAGCAACAGCAGCCACAGCACCGCCGGTTTCAGCAGGGCGGGATCGCGGGTCGGTGCGATGACGGCACTCATTACTGCACGCGCTGAGCCAGCGAAACGCTGAAGATGCCCCACTCATCGACCCGCAAGGTGATCTTGCGGAAACCGGCGGCCTCGACCAACTGATCCATTTCCGCCTGGCTGCGCCGACGCATCACCCAGGCCTGGCCTGCGCGGTGGCTGGTCAGGGCGCGGGCGATCAGTTCCAGTTGCGGGTGCCATGGCTGGCCGGTGTAGACCAGGAAACCGCCGGGCTCCACCGCTTCCGCCAGGCCGGCGAGCGAGCCGCCGACCAACTGGTTGTCGGCAAACAGCTCATACAAACCGGATACCACCGCAAGGGTCGGCTTCGGCTCCAGGGCCGCCAGATCCTCGCGGTCGAAAGCATCGCCCTTGACGAAACGCGCGATCTCGCCCAAGCCTTTTTCAACGATCAGCGCACTGCCGTCCCGCACGTTGATGTCGCTGTAATCCCGCAACAGGATCGATTCCGGCAACGGGCTCACCCCTTGCAGCGCTTCGAGAATATAGCGGCCATGGCCGGCGGCGATGTCGACGATGCGCACTTCGCGGTTCTCTTCGCGCAGCTTGCCCATCGCCAGGCGCAGCAGCTCTTCGACGTGCAATTTGCGCTGGCGAATGCCGCGCCAGCCGATGGAGTTCAGGTAATTCTTGTCGATCATCCGGCCCACCGCCGAGGTGCCGGTGGGGCGGTTGCGGTAGACGTAATCCAGAGTGCTGCCGGAGTCGAACCCGGTGTCGAAGCCCAGCTTGACGCCGGCCGACAAGCCGCTGCCGAAACGCATGCTGGCGCGGGTCATACGCCAGTACAGGTCGCGCAACGAGTTGTGCGGCAGCGGCGTCGCCAGGCACTCGGCTTCGGCGCAGGTCGCACCGATGCGGTCGGCGTCCAGCAGGGAAGGGCGCTCCAGCGGACGCTCGAAGTTCTGCAGGATGAAGCGTCGGGCACTGGCGATGGCCGGTGCACGGTTCTTCTCGCCCAGGGTGTCGTGGAAGAACCCCGGCAGGATGTGTTTTTCTTTGCGCAGGCTGCCCAGCCGGTCGAAGAACTGCTCCTGGGGTTTGCGATGCACCACAAAGTCCGAGCCTGAGATCAACAGCTGGGTCGGCACCTGGATCGCCTGGGCGTCGGCGACCACGCGGTCGGCGGCTTCGTACAGGCCCAGCAGTACGTTCACTGAAATCGCCTTGGTGATCAGCGGATCGCTGTCGTAGGACGCCACGCGCTCCGGATCATGGCTGAGGAATTTCGCCTTGACGTAACTGTTGACGAAAAAGTTGCCGCGAAACTTGCGCATCAACGCCAGCCCCGGCCGGGCGAACGGCACGTAGAGCTTGACCTTGAACGCCGGCGACGCCAGCACCAGGGCGCGAATGCGCGGTGCGTAGTCGTGGACCCAGGTCGAGGCGATCACCGCGCCGACGCTTTGCGCGACCACGGCGATGTTCTGTTCGTCGATCTGGAGAGCCGCGCCGATGTGATCGCAGAAGGTTTGCACATCCCGCGCACTGGTGGCGAAACTCGGGCTGTCGCCCCGCTCGCCAGGGGACTGGCCGTGACCGCGTGCGTCCCAGGCAAAAAATTCGAAGCCGGGCAAATCCAGCTCATCCACCAGGTGCGCGATGCGCCCGGAGTGTTCGTGACCACGGTGAAACAACAGCACCGCCTGGCGCGGTTCGCCTGGGGTTTCGGCCACGGCGGGCCAGTGCCGGTAGAACAACTCCACGCCATCATGGGTGGTGAATGTCCGGTTTTGAGCTTCGCGCATTGCAAGTTCCTTTATGCTGAGGGAGCGTTTTCCTTCACCTGGCCCAGGCCCTGACGCACCCGGTTGACCAAGGTATAAACCAGCAGGGCGGCCACCACCGCCATTACACCGTCGACCCACAGCGCCCCGAGCCAGCCCAGGGCAATACCGGTCGCCAACACGCCAAACACAAAGGCCCGGTCACTCTTGCCCATCGGCCCGTCATAACGCCGCGAAGCCCCGACCATCGGCCCCAACACACCGGCGTATTCGCTGAACAACGCCAACAGCGTGACCAACGACACCAGCAACAGACTGGCGTCGGGAATCAGGGCAAACGGCAGGATCAAGGCAGCGTCGGCGATGATATCGCAGAGCTCATTCAGGTACGCGCCCAGATGCGATTGCTGGCCGAACTCCCGGGCGAGCATGCCATCCACGGCGTTCAGAGCCATGCGCAGGAACATCCAGATCGGCACCAGCACGAAGATCCATGGGTGCTGGGCAAACCCGGCAACCACCGCACCGACCAGCACCGAAACCGCACCGGCCAGCAACGTGATCTGGTTGGCGGTGGTGCCGTTGTCGTAAAGCCGCTGGACCGCGGGTCGCAGCAGGTTCTGGAAGGCGGGTTTGAGTTGGTAGATCGAGGGCATTTGAACGGAATCTCAGGCCGGTTTTTCGGATGAACGGTGTGCAGTTGCGAGATTACGACAGGTTGGGGGATCGCTGGGGGGAATTTCGTGGGAATGCGTGAGAATAGGCATTTGCTGACGGAAAATTCCTGCGGCGAGCCTTCTTTGACCTGTCTTCGGTGGCCTGCCTTCTGTGGGAGCAAAGCTTGCTCGCGAGGCGGTCTTATAGCCGACCAGTCTCTTGCAGCCGTACCCCAATCCAACTGTGGGGGCGGTCTCATAGCCGAACGATTTCTACCGGCTGTACTGCGATCCAATTGTGGGAGCGAGCTTGCTCGCGATGGCGGCCTGATTGTCGGTCTCGGTTCTGTTGATCGAGTACATATCCATTGCTGCGATAATGGCCACTTAGGGTTCCGCCCTTACGGCGGGTCACTTTTGATAAGGCGCCAAAAGTAACCAAAAGCGCCTCGCCCCACCACTGGGCACCTCGCCAAGGCTCGGTGTTCCCTCACTCCGGCATTGCTCCGTGGGCCGCCGCGATGGGCCATCCATGGCCCTGCGCGGCTAACCCGGCATCCATGCCGGGTTGCCCACTACGCAATGCCTGCGTTCGGCCCTTGTGGTTGATGGGGCGCTCAAGATCAAAAGCCAAAGCAAAGCAAAGCGAGGCGGCCTGACGGCCAACCTGACTTTTCCGGCTGTACCTGAATCCTGTGGGAGCGGGCTTGCCCGCGAAGACGGCCTGACAGCCGACCTATCTCTCGCGGTATACCCCAATCCAACTGTGGGAGCGAGCCTGCTCGCGAGACGGCCTGACAGCCACCCAATCCCTTCCAGCCGTACCGCGATTTACCGAATCGCCCTACACCCACCGCTTCTTTCCCTGACTTAATTCCTCAACCAACCTCGGCAAAGTCTCGCGTCCGTCCAGTTATGCGAGATTCCTGCATGTTCGTCCGCGACAAACTCCTGGCTATGAACAACCCCATCGGCTTGCTGGTGGTGGCGGCCATGGACCCCGAGCAGCCGGATGTCGAGGCGGTGCTGGCGGATTTTCGCAATTGCCTGAACGGCTACGACGCCCTGGCTGAAAGCCTCTGGACCGGCTGGGCGCTGGGTGTTGAACAAGTATTCAAAGTCGGCAATGAAGTCTCGCTGGCGGCGCCTAAAAACCTGAATGAACCCGTCAGCGCCACGGTGACAGCTTGTCCGGCAGACGGTCCGCTGACGCTGGTGCATATGTTCCAGGCGGCGCGTTTCGTGCCGATCGGCGACACGCCGGTGATGCTGGAACCGGTGACTGGCGGCGCGCCGGGAAAGGAGACGTTCGGCGAGCCGGTCCACCACGTGATCGGCCCCAGCGGCATTCTGGAAATCCCCGAATGCTGGCGCGGACACCGCTATCGCATCACTTTTTTCCCTCAGGTCACGGCGGATCACGTCAAGGCGCTTTATGCGTCCTACCAAGGCGTGATCGCCGAACTGGAGAGCTGGCTGAAGGCAGAGTGGGAAAGCGAATTTCAACCACTGTGGAGCGAATTTTCCGACGCCGGTTTTCGCGAACGCTACGGGATGTTGCAGCAAGCCGATTGGCGCGGTTTTGAACAGGCCCTGCATGGGTTGTGGGACGACGTTAAGCAGGTCTTCGAGCTGCTGGCGGATCTACAGGCCAACAGCGAAAAACTGCTGGACTACCTGACCCAGGCTGAACTTGAACAGCTGCTCAAAGCCTCCTCCGAGGCAATTGCCAAAGGCTTGATGGTGTTGAGCGACGAGCCGTTGCTCTTCGTTCACATGGCAGCCTTCGCCAGTTGGCTGCGGATGTTGCCGCCGCAATACCTGGCTGAAGTCGTTGGCGAAATGCGCGCCTCGGTGCTGATCAGTTTCCTGCTGACGCGTTTGACCGGCGCCCTCGGCCTGGGCGTGCGCATGAGTGGCAGGGTGCTGGATAGAGTCCGGTCGGGACGGGCTCGGCAATGGTTGCAGGCGTCGAGCCGGAGGTTGGGAGAGCTCACCACCAACCGGCTCGATCAACATGCCGATGTGCTGAAACCGCTGGTAGTCAGCGCTCAACGCGCGCCGTTGAAGCCGACACCTGTCGGACCTTTGAACATCACCCCTGAGCACGCGCCGGCCTTGTCTGTCAGCAACCCCGCTGCTGTGGCGCGGGAAAAATCCCGGGGCTCCACCCAACTCAGCAAAT